>QHVP01000288.1:7980-10230 GCA_003222295.1 Acidobacteriota bacterium
GTGGCTGCCTGCGAGAAGTCGCGGGCCAGGCCGCGGCCTCCGAAGTAGGCCGTCGCCAGCTCGTAGCACCCGCCGCCGAAGTGACCCTCGCAGGATTCCTTGAAGAGGCTGGCCGCGCGGGCGATGTCCTTGGCCACGCCCGTCCCGTTCTTGGCGAGCAGGCCCAGGCTGTGGCACGCTCCCGGCTGATGCGCCTCGCAGGCGCGGGTGAAGAGCGCGGTGGCCCGGGCCGGGTCGCGCGGCGCGCCCGCGCCCGTCTCGTGGGCCAGCCCCAGGTGATAGCAGGCGGTCATCCCTCCGGCGCCGCAGGCCTTGGTGAACAGCGCCGTCGCCTTCGCCGGATCGCGGGCGACACCCCGCCCGTCGAGGAGGGCGAGGCCGAGCTCGCCGCAGCCTTCGGCGTCACCGCCGTCGCAGGCCTTCTTGAAGAGCTGGGCCGCGCTCGCGGCGTTGGCGGCGAGGCCGACGCCGTTGCGGTTCATGACGCCGAGCATCGCGCAGGCGCGCGCGATCCCTCCCTCGCAGGACTGGGACAGGAGCGTGCCCGCGCGGCCGAGGTCCTTGGGGACGTCCTTCCCGTCGGAGTACAGCACGGCCAGGCGGATGCAGCCTTCGGCGTACTTGAGGTCGCAGGCACGCTGGAAGAACGTGATCGCCTTGCTCGTGTCCTTCGACCCGCCCTGGCCGGCCACGTGCATCGTGGCCAGCTCGAAGCAGCCCGGGGCCTGTCCGCCGTCGCAGGCCTTCTTGTAGAAGCCGGCAGCCTTGGAGGCATCGCGCGGCGCGCCCTCGCCGCGCGCGTAGGCGCCGGCCAGGGTCAGGCAGTCGGCGGCGTTGCCCTTGTCGCAGGTCTTCTTGAGGGCTTCGGCGTCGACGGGTCCGGCCGCGGGCGTCTGCGCCCAGGCCGCCGAGGTCCAACCGAGCACGACGAGGAGGAGGGACGTTCTGGAAAGTCGCATGGTGACGCTGACAGTACGCCCGCGGCGCGCGGAGCGTCAACGACGCGGTTCACTCGACCCAAGCGGCGTGGCGGCCTGTGATCTGGCACACGGTGGTCATCCGCCGAACCACTTCTCGTACCACTTCACGCTGCGGTCCATGAGGTCCACGAGGTGGCGCGGCTCGCGCAGGCCGTGGCCCTCGCGCGGATAGCGGACCATCACCACCGGCACCCCCACGTCCTTGAGGGCGATGAAGAACTGCTCGGACTCCGCGATGGGCACGTCGTTGTCGTTCTCGCCGTGCACGAGCATCGTCGGAGTCGCGACCTTGCCCACGTGCTTGAGGGCCGATCGCTCCCACAGGACGTCCATCAGGTTGGCCTGGTGCGGAAGCACTCCCCACTCCATCTGCTCGTACATGTTGTAGTACGTCATGTAGTTGTAGCTGACGTTGTTGATGATGGGGGCCAGCGGGATGGCGGCGCGGAACATCCGCGTCTGCGTGATGATCCAGGCGCTGAGCTGGCCGCCGTAGCTGCCGCCCTCGATGCCGAGGCGGTCGCGATCGATCCACGGGTTGCGGCGCAGGGCCGCGGACACGCCGTACAGGACGTCCTGGGCCTCGTTGCCGTTCTGGTCGCCGTACACCGCGTCCGCGAAGGCCTGGCCGTAGCCCGTCGATCCGCGGAAGTTCACCATGAGGACGGCCCAGCCCCGGTGCGCGTAGTGCTGCACGCGGAAGTTGAAGGCCGGACCCTGCGCTCCGTGCGGTCCGCCGTGGATGACCACGATCATGGGGTGCTTGGAGTCCGGGGTCTTCCCCACGGGCTGCGCGAGGTAGGCCTCGACGTCGAACTTGAAGTCGTTGCTCCGGAACGTGAGGGGCTCGACCTTCGCCACCTCGACGTCGCGCAAGGCAATGGCGTTGAGGTCCGTCAGCTTCCGGGGCGTGCCGCCCTCGCCGCGAAGGTAGAGCTGGCCGAGGTCGCTCGGGCTCGCGTAGACGTAGGCGAGGGCGCCGCCGCGGGCGAGGCTCCAGCCCTCGACGCGGCCGGGGTCGCTCACCACGATCTCCGCCGTGCCCCCGGCGGCGGGAACGCGGTAGAGGCGGACGTGCCCGCGCTCCTGGACGGAGAAGTACACCCATCGCCCGTCCGGCGACCAGGAAGGCGACGACTGGCGGTTGTCGATCGACGCTCCCACCTCGCGGCGGCCCGTGCCGTCGGCGTTCATCACCCAGACGTGCGTGTCCTCCATGGTCGTCTCGAGGTCGGTGAGGCCGCGATGGGTGGCCATGAACGCGATGCTC
>QHVP01000034.1 GCA_003222295.1 Acidobacteriota bacterium
GAGCAGCTCGCCGCGCCCGTTGCCGTAGACGGGCACGCCGGCGACGAGCTGCAGCGTGGCCGGCGGCGGCACCGGGTACTCGCCGTGGGCGATCTTGACCGTCCCGGAGCCGACGTTGAGTGGCGACGCAAGGAAGCGATCGACGTCCAGCCAGCCCAGCCCGATGACCGCGCCCACGACGTCGACGATCGAATCGACGGCGCCGACTTCGTGGAACGTCACGTCCTCGACGTCGATCCCGTGAACGCTCGCTTCCGCTTCACCCAGGCGATGGAAGAGGGCGGAGGAGCGTTCCTTCACGCCGGCCTCGAGCCCGCTCTTCTCGATCATGCGCAGGATTTCGCCGAGCCCCCGATGAGGGTGCGCGGCGGGCGCATCTCCATGCTCGTGCTCGTGCTCATCTTCATGCTCGTGTTCGTCGTCGTGGTGGTGGTGGCCGTGCTCGTTCCCGTCTTCGTGCCCGTGCCGGTCTCCGTCCGTTTGGCCGATCTCACCCTCGACGACGACGTCGACCTTGGTGGCCTGGATTCCCGCCCGGTCGACCTTGCGCGCCTCCAACCGGTACCCGGCCAGGGGCAGCTTGGCGAGCTCCGCGCGCAGCCGGCCGAGCGGCAGCCCGAGGTCCACCAGCGCGCCGAGCACCATGTCGCCCGACGCGCCGGACGCGCAGTCGAAGTACGCGACGCGGCTCACAGGAGCCCGCGCTGCTTGAAGCTGACGAACCGCCCGGCGCCCAGCACGAGGTGATCGAGGATCTCGATGCCCATGAGCGTCCCTGCGGAAGCGAGGCGTCGCGTGAGGGCAATGTCCTCCGCCGACGGCTCCGGATCGCCCGACGGGTGGTTGTGGAAGAGGACGAGGGCGGCCGCGCGCGCGACCACCGCCTCCTGGAAGACCTCACGCGGATGAACCAGCGAAGACGTCAGGCAGCCGACAGAGATCACGGCCTCGCGCTTGAGGCGGTGACGAATGTCGAGGGCGAGGATGCCGAAGGTCTCGACCGGCCGCGCGCCGTAGCGCGGCAGGAGATAGCGTGCCGAATCCGCGGGAGTGCGCAGCGCGGGCAACTCGCCTCGGCCCTCCGAGGCCAGCCGCGCACCCAGCTCCAGCGTCGCCGCGACCCGCGCCGCCTTGGCGCGGCCGAGTCCCCGCTGCGCTTCGAGCTCGCCGGGGGAGCGGCCGGCCAGACCGCGCAGGCCGGACTCGAGGAGGGAGGCCGAGACGTCGAGAGCGGAAGCGTTCCGCGTCCCCGTGCCCAGCACGACGGCGAGCAGCTCGCGGTTGGAGAGGGCGCCCGCGCCGTGGCGCAAGAGCCGCTCGCGCGGGCGGTCTTCCGCGGGCAGGTCGAGCAGGCGCCGCCCCCCATAGACGGTCCCGGCTTCGCGGGTACCGGAGGGCGTGCTCACGTCCCCTCCACGATCGCGGGAAGGAGCGCCGCCGCCGGGCCGCGCAGGGACACGTCGGCCAGCGGAGTGAGCGGCGTGGGCTCCGGGTTGATCTCGATGACGAAAGCGCCCGCCGCGCGCGCCACCTGCGGCAGCGCGGCCGCGGGATAGACCAGCGACGACGTGCCGACCACGAGGACGGCCTCGGCCTCCCGTGCCGCCTCGAACGCGCGCGTCACCGGCTCTTCGGGCAGGGCCTCGCCGAACCAGACGACGCCGGGACGGAGCAGCGCCCCGCAGGCACAGCGCGGGGGGATCTCCGCCAGCGGGACGCCGCGGTCCTCTCGCGTGTGCGCGCAGGAGGTACAGCGTAGCCGCCAGATCGTGCCGTGCAGCTCGACGACGCGCGCGCTGCCGGCGGTGCCGTGAAGACCATCGACGTTCTGGGTGGCCAGCAGGAACTCCGGGGTCCTCTTCTCCAGCGCCACCAGGGCGCGATGGGCGGCGTTGGGCCGCAGCGGCGCGATGACCTGACGCCGCCACGCGTACCATTCCCAGACCAGGCGCGGGTCGCGGGCAAAAGCGTCCGGGGTCGCGAGATCCTCCGGACGATACTGCCGCCACAAACCGCCCGGACCGCGAAACGTGGGCACGCCGCTCTCCGCGGAGATGCCCGCCCCCGTGAGCGCCACCAGCCGGCGCGCTTCGCGCAGGCGCCTGGCGGCCAGGGCGATGCCTTCCGCGGCCGTCCTCGACACGTCGATGCTGGCTTCGCTCAAAACCTGGATCTTAATACGTGGCGTCGGCGGACCGTCAACGGCCGGCCGCGGTGAGCGGCCGTGGGCCATAATGGCTTCAAGGTGGTCGCCAGCGGGTCCTCTCCACGACGGACATCCGTGCATCCCTTCCTGGCGATCGTGGCTTTTGTGGCCGGCGTGTACGCCATGGGAAAGGGCGGCGCCGCCGTCGTCTCCCAGGGCATCCACGTGACCCTCGCCACCGGCGAGACGCTCCTCGCCGCGCCGAGCCTGCTGCTGCTCGCCCTCTCCGGGATCCCCCTCTGGGAAGGCCTGAGCCTGAGGCCGATCACGGCCCGCACGGCGCTCCTGAGCACCCTGGCCGGAGCCACGCTGTGGGCGGCCAGCCTGGGCCTGATGAACATGCAGTTCGCTCTCTGGCGGCCACCGACGGAGTACCTGGACTACTTTCGCGCCCTGCACCAGCTGCTGCGACCGCGAACGCTGGGAGAGGGCATCCTTTCCGTTCTGGCCATCGGACTGATGCCCGCGCTGAGCGAGGAGACGGTGTTCCGTGGCGTCGTCCTGCCGTCGTTCGCCCGGGGGGGTCGCGTCGTCGGTCTTCTCGGCTCCTCCGTCCTGTTCGCGCTCATCCACATGGATCCACTAGGCCATTCCGTCGTCTTCCACCGGCTCCCCTTCGCGTTCGCGGTGGGCCTGGGTCTTGCCGCCTTGCGGCTCTTGACCGGCTCGCTCGTCCCTTCGATGGTGGCCCACGCCACCCTGAACACGATCACGTTCGCGACCGTCTTCCTGAGCGGAGCCGCCTCCGATGCGATGGAGCAGCCCCAGGTCCTCTCCGGGTCGCTCCTGCTCCTCGGCGGCGGCGCGGCGACGGCGTGGCTCTTCCGCGCGCTGCGTCGTTGACGCTCCCAGGGAGCCCGCCTAGACTCGCTTCATGAGGCTCACCTCCCGACTCGCGGCCTCGAT
>QHVP01000286.1 GCA_003222295.1 Acidobacteriota bacterium
CTCGCGGCTCATCTGGTGCGCCCGAGGAGCCCGACGTTCCGATGCCCCTTGCCAACCACCTCGAGGGTCTGATGTCGAGCAAGTACTTCGTCAAGGCGGGGGGGCGGCCCGTGTGGGGCAACTCGATGGTGGAAGCGATCGCCGCCGGGTGTCTGGCCATCGGAGATCCGACGCAGCACTCGTGCCCGTTCCTCTTCGAGGAAGAGACGTCGGCCTGCAGCGTGGAAGAGGTGGCGGAGCGCATCCGGGCCTTCGAGGCGGACGCAAGCCTCTATCGGCGCGTTGTCCGGCGCCAGAGGGCCTTGATCGACTATCTGTGCTGCACGCGGCCGCTGCTCGAGCTGATGCGCACGGCCGAGCGAGTGCGCTCGACCCGTGCCTAGAGCCGCCGCGCGGCCACCGTGTTCATGACGGTCGGCTCCCCACCGGCTGGGCTGTCGTCACGGTTCCATGCCGCGATCCGATCCGGAAACAGGAACCCGAGGCGCTGCGCCCGGCATCCAGGACTCCTTCAAGGTGGCCGGGCCTGGTCGTCTCCGCAGACGATCGGCACCGGCCGCAACACGCCCCGCCGCCCGCGCGCCGAGCACGCGGACCATGAGGTCCCAGATTCGGAAGTCGGCAGAGCGGGAACGTTCCGGGCCGGCGGCCTTCCTGGCCCACTCCAGGCAATCACGCGCCTCGTCCTCGAGGCCGGCCGCCGCGCAGTCGCGCGCACCGTGGAAGACCCGGCGGGAGAAGTGCTGCATCTCGGGCATCTCCGGAGTCATGCCCGCCGCGAAGGCGTGCTCCAGCATCATGCCGAAGAACCGCTTTCGATCGCGGACGCGCTCAAGGGAGTTCCAGTCGGTCGCATCGGTCAGGTGCGGCTCGCCTTCGTGGCGGCGCTGGTCGCCGACGAACTCCGAACAGTGGACGAGCTTGGTTCCGAGAGCGCCGATGCGCGCGTCATACTCCCAGTCCTCCGACCTCTTCAGATCCGACCATGGGCCGATGCCGTCACACAATGAACGCCGGTACAGGGGCGCGTGGGTCGTCCACCAGCGGTCGACCAGAAGCCACGGGAAGAGTGTGGGCAGGGCCCGCCCCGTCCACTTGTGGGGCCGGTCGGCCGGAGGATCCCCGCTGCGCCAGAGGGCGACGCAGCCGTAGGCCACACCGCACTCGGGACTTCTTCGCAGGGCCTGTACCTGCACTGCGAATTTCCGGGGCCGCAGCACGTCGTCGCTGTCGAGATATTGAATGTACTCGCCCCCCGCAACGAGCCTTCCGGCCTCCCGGACTTGTCCCTGCCCGCGGTGCGTCAGCCGCAAGAGTCTTACGAGTCCCGGGTTGTGCCGCACCAACGCTTCGGCGGCGTCGGCCGTGTCGTCCGTGGACTCGTCGTCGCACACGATCACCTCGATCGGCCGGTACTCCTGGCGCAGGACGCTCTCGACGGCCTCGCGGACCAGGCGCGGACGGTTGCGGACAGGGATGATCGTGGAGACGAGACCGCTCCGGGTGTCGGCCATCAGCGCCAGAAGTGCCTTGCCGCGTCCAGCACCGGTTTCACGAGGAAGCGCCGGTCGGCGGCGATTCGCTCGAGGAGGGCGACGAAGGCCTGCCGGGTCGAGCTCAACCCGTGGTCCCCGTCGATACCGTGCCACAGCAGCAGCGCCCAGCGGCGCTGGGCGGCGTCATCGAGAAGCGCGCCATGCCCGGACGGCTCAAGGCCGTCGGCCGACAGCGCCTGCAGATGGTAGCGGTTCAGACCGGGGGTGAAGCAGCGGAAGGATGAGGCGTCCCCACCGCCGGCGATCGAGCCCACGCTCGGTGAAGAGCCGGCGTGGCCAGCCCTCGCGTCCCAGGACGTCGATGCTGCATGGGTACGCGTAACTTCGAACGGCCTGACCATCGATCATCGACAGTACGCTGTTGGTCAGTGCCAGCTCGGTCTCCATCCGCTCGAGCGAGTAGTCCTCGATCCGGTTGGCCGCCGTCACCCATCCGCGGCGGCCCTCGGCGGGGTGGAGCATGCTGTGGTTCCCGAGCTCATGGCCTCGCGCGGCCAGCTCTTGCCACTCCTTCCATCGCCGCTGCAACGGCGGAGCCGCCAATTGGACGTAGAACGTGGCGCGCAGGCCAGCTCGCTCCAGAGCCGGTCCGACAATGTCTAGGTGGGAGTCGAGGCCGTCGTCGAACGTCAGCGAGAGGAGTGTAGGACCTGGGACGCTCACGACATGGTGCCCCTGAGGGAAGTGGGCGGCCCTGGCGCCGTCGCCCGCCTGCCGCCGCAGACGTCCTCGGCCAGGAGACCGTAGCGCCGCCGCTGTTCGACCGCAGCGACCTTCATTGCGCCGGGGCGGCAACCTCCTTCGTGAGCTGGCGCCGGCGCAGGGTCTCGATACGCAGCGCGCGATCGCGGCGGAGGACCTGCTCGAGGCGGATCCGCGCCTCTTCCCGATACGCCGGATCGTCCTTGCGCGGCTGCTCGGGGTGCCACAGGTGCACGAAGGGGAGGTGCGCGTGACGCCAGAAACGCCGCGAGAGGCAGCGGTCGAAGAACTCGTTGTCCTCCCCCCCCCACCCCACGAACTCCTCGTCGAAGCCGCCGATTTCATCGAAGGTGCGGCGCCGAAGGGCGATGGTTCCGCCCGGCCAGTTCTGGTTCACGCGGTATGGTGCGCCCACTCCGCGGAGCGACCGGGAGGAGACCACGCGCGCGGTCTCTTCACGGCCCAGGTAGAAGAGGAAGCGGCCGAGTTGCGCGACTTCCAACCCCTCCGCCATCAACCGAAGCGCTTCGCGCGCGTACCCCACGGGAACGAGGATGTCGGCGTCGTGGCAGACGACCACGGGAGCGCGCGCCGCCCGCACCCCCACGTTGAGCGCCCAGGCCTTGCGCCAGGCCAGTGGATCACTCGGATGGGGAAGGTGCACGTAGCGCACGCCCTCCGGCAGGCTGGTCAGAGTGGGTTCCTGGGATTGCTCGACGACCACGCACTCGACCGTCGTGCCCTCCTGCGCGAGGATGGAGGCGAGAGTCGCCTGCAGCAGGGGAAGGCGCTCGTTTCCACGGAAGGGCAGGACGAACGTGATCTGCGGATCTCCGCGATGGGTGCGAGGGTGCAGGGAGAACGGCCAATCGCGCGTGGCGCGGGCCAGTAGCAAACCACCCAGGCCAGGAAAGACGGAGCATACATGGAGGTCGCTACTCCACGGCCCCTCGCAGAAGACGCCCTCTCCGTCGGCAGTCCCGTGCAGACGGTCGCGGCGGTTCCCGAAGCCCACCCAGCGTGACTTTCCGACCAGACGAGCGAGCAGCCGTGGTGCGTCGATCACGGCCGCTCCCACGGTCTGACGCAGCGTGTAGCCGCCCGCGCTCACGCCGGGCTCTCGCGGTGACGCCACCGCCGGAGGGCGCGCGAAACCAGGGCCCGTGCCGGCGCGAAGAACGGGACCAATCCCGCTGCGCCCAAAGCCCGTGCGCGCCGGGGGCGCAGCCAGACCGAGCGCCAATTGCGCAATACGGATCGCAGGTGACCCGTGTCGTAGCTGTAGCGGCCCACGATGAGGGCCAGCCCGGCGGCGGCGGCTCGTCGGAGCTCTGGGCGGGCCTGCAGCTCGGGCAACGTCTCCTGCATCTTCCGGTAGTCGCGGATGATGTTCTCTCCACGCCGGTCGCGCTGCGCGGGGTGGATCCGATGCTTCCCCATCACGCGATCGACCTTCCGCACCTTCGCGCGAAACGCCATCCGCATCCAAAGGTCGGTGTCTGCCGCATAGGGGACCTCGGGACGCCACCCCCCCAGTTGGCGGGCGAGGGCCAGCGAGAAGAACGCCGCCGGCTGTGGGATCCAGGTGTCCACGGCGAGCAGGGCTTCGAGCGTGTACGGTGGCAGCGTGGTGCGACCGATCTCCTGACCCGCTGAGTCGATCTTGGCGATGTCGCCGTATACGAGGGCGAGGTCGGGATCATCCTCGAAGGCCGCCACCGCCGCCGCTACCGCCCCCGGCAGATAGGCGTCGTCGGAGCTCTGGATGGCGCCGATCGCGCCGCCGGCGCGCGCGAGACCCTTGTTTACCGCATCCACGACGCCGGCGTCCGGCTCCGACCACCACCGCAGCTCGGAGGCGTCGGCGAAGGACCGGATCACGTCGAGGGTCTCGTCCGTCGAGGCTCCGTCCAGAACCAGGACCTCCAGGGGACGGTATTCCTGGGCAAGGATCGAGCGGAGCGTCTCGGCGATGAACCGTCCCTGGTTGTAGCTGGGGACGATGACGGAAACGAGAGGCGCCGGCATCCGGGCCTAGGTGACCTGCCTCAAAGCGTCGAGCCAGGTCCGCATGTTCCTGGAGGTGGCTCGCAGGAAGTCACGACCGCCCTCATCCCAGAAGTGCCCCACGAAGCGGCCAGCGCCCGCCTCGATGTGCTCCGCGAGCGACGCGTAAGCGTCACGGTACGTCGTTCCCTCCAGGCGCTCCTCCCGGATCCAGGGCGCGAAGTCCTCGAGCAGCGCGACTCCCGCCAGCTCGTGATAGAGATCCTGGATGAGGTCGTGAGGGCTCCTCCGGTGATCCGCCACCGGCGTGCCCACCCTCACCGCCTGGCCGAGGTGCTTGGCGCACTTCTGGACGAAGTATCCGCTGAAGATGTCTCCGAAACGGTCCAGGACCAGCCCGCGTACCGGAAACTGCATGCGCACGTAGTAATAGGCCGTGACCGCCGCCCGTGTCAGGGCCGTGTTCTGCGAGTCGATCGGCATCCAGACGTCGGGGCCGAGGACGACCGACGGAGGCTCGAAAGCCGTGGCGCGCGGGCCGATGGCCAGCCGCGTGATCGCGTCGACGTCGGGATCGCCGAGCCAGAGTCCGGCGTTGATGGCGACGGGCTGGGTCAGGGTCGGCGCCGTCGCGTGGGCCGCCCGCGGGACCGCAGTCCCTCGCGCGGCATAGGGGAAGCCGCGCGGGAAGATGCGGGCGTCACGCTCGTAGCGCAACAGCGCGCAGGGGTTGAACCATCCGTGCCCGTCCGTCAGAGCGTCGCCGTTTCTAAGAGTCCCGTTGCCCGGGTGGAGCGCCTCGCGATGATCGCCGACGAAATCGACGTCCGCCAGGCAGAAGTTGTCGTCGTCGATCGAGATCAAGACGTCGCAGCCGTCGGCCAGCGCGGCCAGGAAACCCACGTTGCGGCGGTTGTCGGTATTCCAGGGAATGAAATCCGCGGGCACGCCGAGATGGGCCAGGAACTCCTGTTGCTCAGAGGCTTCCGGGCAACGGACCTGAAATCCCGCGCGCCCCGCTTCGGCGGCGGCAGTCGAGACGGAGCGAGGTGTCTTACGGTCGGGGATGATGTAGATCGTCGTTCCTTCCCGCCCTCCGAACCGCGCGAGGTTGGCCAGGTAGTCGGACAGGAATTGCGGCTCGTATATCGTGGTGACCACGATGGCGGTCGTCGCGCTTACGGCTTGGTGTGTCAGCGTCACCCCCCGCCCCTATAATCGATTGCCGTACCGGGCCGCTTCGGACTCTAGATGGTGAACCAGGAACGCGCGGCGAGGCAAACGACGGAGGGCAGTATCGTCCACGAACCTCATTCCGTGGCCATCCAGGCGGCGCCCTCACGCGCGTTGCGTGTTGCTTTGGTGCACGCCTCTGACCATGGCGGTGGGGCGGAATCGGCCGTCGTTCGCATCCATCGCGCATTGGGGCGGCTCGGGCATGAGTCGCACCTCTTCGTTGGGAGCCGCTCCCGTGACGATCCGACAACGAGCGAGATCGCTCGCCCCCGCATCTTCCCTGGACTCAACCGATCCTCGGCCTGGGCGTCCAGCATTACCGGGCTCCAGACTCTCTACGCGCCCGGGTTCCGGCGGTTGATGCGAACGCTGGATCAAGACGTCGTTCACGTCCACACCCTTTGGGGTGCGCACGGTTACGCGGACCTCGGCGGCCTGGCGGCGGTGACGAGCCGCCGACCGACCGTCATCACTCTTCACGAAGCGTGGATGATGACCGGGCATTGTGCGTGCCCGTACGGTTGCGACCGGTGGCGAAAAGGATGTGGTGATTGCCCGGACCTGCGGCGGGTACCCGCGGTCTCGCGCGACGCCACGCGTCTCAACTGGGCACGGAAGCGGCGCGTGATACGGCAGATCCGTGCCGAGTTCACGACGGTATCGCGGTGGCTCGCCGCCCGCGCCGCCGAGAGCCCCATCCTTGAAGGCCAGTCGGTGACGGTCGTCCACGAGCCGATCGACGAGGTGACGTTCGTGCCGGGCTCGCGTGAGCAGGCGCGCCGCCATCTCGGGATACCAGATGACGCCTTCGTGGTGATGATGGCCGGCCAGAGCGTGGAGGGTGTAAGGGAAGGCATTGCCTTGGAGGGTCTGGCCGCCGTCGCCCGGTGCGGGATACCGCGGCTGCTGGCGCTCCTGATCGGACACTCGTCAGAGCTGGCAGCGGAGCGCGCGCGGCCGACCGCGGCGCGCACGCTTCGGTTTCAGGATCCCGCCGGTCTGGCGACGTGCTATCGCGCTTCAGATGTGACGCTCGTGGCATCTACCTACGAGACTTTCGGTCTGATCGCCGCCGAGTCGTCGGCCTGTGGCACGCCCGTCGTGGCGTTTGCGACAGGCGGGCTTCCCGAGATCGTCGATGACGGTAGGACCGGCTGGATTGTGCCGTCCGGCGACGTGGACGGGCTCTCCGCGGCGTTGCTGCGGGCGGCGGAGGATCGTCTGCGCCTGCGGGCAATGGGAGATCTGGCGGCGGCCAAGGCGCGGGACTGTTTCTCGAGCGGAGCCATCGCCCGCCGCTATGTCGAGGTCTACGAGAAGGCGATTGCGGCGCGGGAGGGATGAGGATCAGCGCCGTCGTCCCCGCGCGGAACGCGGCCGCGTACCTTCCCCAGGCGGTCGAGTCGTTGATCGCCACCCACCAGGCGGATCTCGAGATCGTGATCGTGGACGACGGTTCGACCGACGCCACGCTCGAGGTGGCTCGCTCCCTGGCCGCGCGCCATCCCAACATGGTCACCGTCTTCGCGCAGCCACGGCAGCGCGGAGTCTCGGCGGCCCGGAACGTCGGCGTCGAGCACAGCACGGGCGAGGCGGTCTGCTTTCTCGACGCCGATGACTACGTCTTCCCTCACCGGTTCATAAACGCCACTCGGATTCTCTCCGCGAACCCCGCCATCGACGGCGTGTATGAGCTGGCGGAGTTGCGCTACGAGACGGCCGAGGCGAAGCTCGAGTGGTCCGGCTCCGGCGAGATCTTTGGTCTGAGCGAACCGTTGCGCGGCACTGACCTCCTGACCGCCCTGGTCGGTCAGCGGGTCTGGCACACAAGCGCCGTCGTGGTGAGGCGGGCCGCCCTCGAGCAGGCTGGTCCTTTCCACGAGGGCCTGCGCATCGCGGAGGACTGCCATCTCTGGTTTCGCCTGGCCGCAGTCGCGAACCTGGCGCCGGGTGATCTCGTCCAACCCGTGAGCGTGTATCGCCGTCACCGCACGAACACGTTTCGGCCGGGCTGTGACAACCACGTTCCCATGGTCCGCGCTGTCGCCGATGCGTATCGCTGGGCCCGCGCGAACGGAGCGCCGGCAGACAGGCTGGGCGCTTTCGGGGCCGCCGCGCGTACGTATGTCCGACGCGCCATGCTGGCGAGCGTCGATGCCGGGCGGCCGGGGGTCACGTGGCGCGTCCTGGCCTCCGCCGTCGCTGGCGGGCTGATCTCTCCGCTGGGCGATCCGGAGACGACGGCGCGCGCTCTGTGGACCGCTGTGCGCGCGACGTTCCGCTCGCCGCGTGCCACGCCATCGCACCTCCCGCCCGAAGGTGGCCGCTGACGGGCTTCGTGGTCGGCATTCCGCGGCTGGGCTTGGCCATATTGGCGTGGACCCGATGACGGCGCCACGGAGCCCCGTAGTCACGGTTCTCGACTGGATGCGCATCCGCCGCGCGGCACTCAAGCACCGTCTCTCGCCGCCAGCCTATCCGGTCAATCCCGATGGCGGCCGGTTCATTCACCTGGGCTGCGGCGCCACCAACAGCCGGGAATTCATCAACGTCGACATCCGGCGCGGCCCGCATATTCATCACGCCCACGACGTCACGCACCTGCCCATGTTCGAGGACGGCTTCGCCGACCTCGTGTACGCGTGTCACGTTCTGGAGCACGTCTCATTCCGCCGACATCTTGCCGTGCTCGCGGAATGGCGACGGGTACTCAAGCCGTCCGGCGTGTTGCGGCTGTCCGTGCCCGACTTCGACCTGATGCTTCACATCTACCGTGCCTGCGCAGACGAGGTCGAAGCCATCATGCCGATGCTGCTCGGGAATCAGGACTACCCCTCCAACTACCACTGCGGCGTCTTCAATCGCGGTTACCTCACACGCCTGCTGGGGGAGTCGGGATTTCACGACGTGCGTGAGTGGGAGCCGGGTCGCGTCGAGCACCATGCTTTCGACGACTGGGCATCCCGCTCGTTCGAGATCGCCGGCCGGTCCTTCCCGGTCTCACTGAACCTGGAGGCGGTCAAGTGATCGCCTCCCGGCGCCGTCAACGGCGCTCGACCGGTTAGCCCGAGGTTCCGCGACATGCGCGTGCCACGTCCGCTGCGGCCGTTGAGGGGGGTCGTCAAGCGTCTGATGCGCTGGTACCTGCGCATGCGCGTACGGCATTTCGGGATCACGCGATCGCAGGCGGAGCAATGGACGCAGCACGTCAAGAAGTGGCCCGCCATATTTGGCGAGGATTCGTATGGTCGTGACGTGATCCTCGATGCCGGCCTCGTCCTCAACCTGCGGATCACCGATGTCGTGGAGCGGTCCCTGCTCACCGATGGAGGGTGGGACGAGCCGGTGGGGGCCTACCTGCGGCACCGGTTGCGGGAGGGCGACTGTTTCGTGGACGTGGGAGCCCACATCGGCTATTTCTCGCTCCTGGCCTCGCGGCGGGTCGGGAGCGGCGGGAGTGTGATCGCCTTCGAACCATCGATCCGCATGCTCGAGCGGCTGTCTCACAACGTCCGGCGGAATCGCTGCAGCAACACGACGATCGTATCCGTGGCCCTGGGAGCGGAGAGCGGATGGAGCACTCTCTCCTGCTCGGCCGCGGACAACCCGGGCGGAGCCACCCTGCGACCCCGTAACGACGGGATCTGGAACGAGCGCGTTCCGGTGATGCGCTTTGACGACCTGGTGGGCGATCAGGCGCCCTTGCCCTCGGTCGTCAAGATCGACGTCGAGGGCTACGAGTTGCTCGTCTTGCGGGGGATGGAGCGCACGCTCAAGAAGGCGTCTCCCGCCATCGTCTGTGAGGTCTCTCCCCGCTTCCTTCGCGAGCAAGGCCAGTCCGGCCCGGAGCTGATTCGCTTCATGGCCACGCTCGGATACGGCGCGCACCTCTTGAACGCCGACGGGACGCCGGGTGTCGCACTGCCAGAGCCAGCGCCCGTGTTGGAGGGCGGAGACCAATTGGAGGTCGTCTTCGAACGGGAATGAAGAGAGCGTTCCTGTTCATCAACCAGTTCTATCCGCCGGATCTCGCGCCCACCGGTCGCATGTTCCGTGACGTCGCGGCTGAGCTCACGCGGCGTGGCCACTCAGTCCGCGTCGTCTGCTCCCGGAAGTCCTACGCGCCCGGCCACGACGTCGGTTCTGACGTCGTCGTCGACGGCGTCACGGTGCGTCGGGTCGCGGGCACGCCGGGACGATCGCGGGCGCTCCTTGTGCGCGCCGTCGACGACGTCGTGTTCCTGGCCGCGGCCGGAGCGATGACGCTGGCCGCTCGCGCCGACGTCGTCGTGGCCGGAACCAGCCCTCCCTTCGTGGGTGCCGTGGCGGCGCTGGCCGCGGCGGCGCGGGGAACGCCCCACGTCCAGTGGGCGATGGACGTCTACCCGGACGCTTTGCGCGCGCACGGCGTCGGCGTCCTGGCCTTGCCCTGGCTGTGGCTCCTCGAAGGAGTGGCCCGCGCGCAGTTCCGCGGAGCAACGCTCGTCCTGGCTCCCGGACCCTACGTCGCCGCTCGTCTCGCGCGCCATCTCCGCGACGGGGCCACTCTCCGCGATGTCCCGCTCTGGAGCGATCTCGAACCGCGGCCCGCCGATGCTGCCGGCAACGGCGAGTTGAGGACCTCGCGCGGCTGGGCCTCGCGGGATCTCGTGTTGATGTACTCGGGAAACATGGGACGCGGTCACCGCTTCGCGGAGTTCCTGGCCGCGGCCGAGCGGCTGGGGCCGGAGGGACCGATCTGGGCCTTCGTTGGGAGTGGCCCGAGACGCGTCGAGGTGGAGGCGTTCCGACGCGATCACCACGCCGCCCGCATCCAGCTCTTGGACTACGTGCCCGCCTCGAATTTGGCCGCGAGCCTGCGGTCCGCCGACGTCCACCTCGTCAGCCTCCGCCGTGGCTGGAGCGGGATCATCATCCCCAGCAAGCTCCAGGCCGCGTTCTCGGCCGGCCGGCCGGTGATCTTCGTTGGACCGCGAGACAACGAGGTGGCGGACTGGATCGCGGAATCGGGCGGCGGCTGGATCGTCGAGGAGGATGACGTGGACGGGCTCTTGGCCGCGGTGGCCAGCGCGCGTGATCCCACGGAGCGGGCGCGACGAGGCGATGCCGCGCGCGAATATGCCCGCATTCACTTCGACCGCCAACGCAACTGCGCGCAGATCGCCGCCCTGCTCGAGGGATGCGCCGCGGACGTGCGGCCACCGTGTTGAGATCGGCCCGCCCTCGCGCGCCCGGGCTGGCCATCGCCATGGTCCTGCTCGCACCCGCGCCCTTCGTCTCTTCCGGCACCATCAGCATCACCACCTCGACGACGGCGGCCCCCCGGGAGGGCGGCTTGGCGGTGACCCTCGAGGTCAGCAACTCCGGAGACGAAGCGGCGTCCGCGGTCGAGCCAACGGTGACCTTCGCGGGCCGGCAACTGACCGGCGACGTCCGAAAGTCTCTCGAGCCGGGCGCCCGCATGCAGACCTCGTTCGACGTGCCCTGGCCGCACGCCACGCCGGGGCAGTGGCCACTGGTCGTGCGAGTCGGGTATACGGATGCCCGGGCCTATCCCTTCGAGGCGCTCCAAGTCGCCCTCGTGAGCGTCGGCGCCTCGCCCTCCCTGGTCGCGATTGTGGACGTCAGCGCCGGCGCCGTGGAGAAGTCCGGCACTCTCCGGGCCAAGGTGAAAAGCCTTTCGTCGGCCGCGATCGAAGCCGACGTCCATCTCGACGTCCCGCGTGGCTTGGAAGCGATTCCTCCCGTTCGCCACATCTCGCTGCCCGGGTGGGCCGACGCCGAGGTGAGTATCGAGATCACGAATCGCGCCGCCGTGGTCGGTAGCGCCTATCCGGTGTTCGTGACGCTCGAGTACACGGACCCAAGCGGCCACCATGCCGCGCTCGGGAGCGTAACCGCCCGCATCGAGGGCGCGCGCGCGCTGCCGCCCTTGTATGCATGGGGCGCCGCCGGTACGCTGCTCCTGGCCTGGGCGGTCGTCCTGGCGCTGCGCCATCGGCGGACGCGGGATGTGCCCACCTAGACGGGGAGCGCCGCGGCCCCGAGGATCGGCGACGATCGCGCGCGGAACTGCTCCTCGACCCCTCGGAAATCCAGCATGGCGCCCGCCAGGCCGAGCGTGCGCGCATGGGCCAGGCCCGCCTCGACCGAAAGCGATGCGCCGGCCGTGATCTCGCTCGCCCAGAAGCGATCGGCGCGCGATAGCAAGAGGATTTCGCAAGAGCCCCGATCCGGCACCATCTTGTACCCCTTCGAATTGCACGGCGCGACAATGGCCGCGAACGCGTCCAAGTCGGTGCCCAGGACCTCGCCCGCCACGACGGGATTGTGCGTCACGAGTCCCGGCTCCATTCCGAGAGAGCGCGCTTGGCTTGCGAACTCGGTAAACAGCCCGCGCACGCGACCAGCCAATGCGATCTCCGTCAGTTGCGGATGAAGGAACACCCGGCCAATGCGCAAGCCCGAGGCCGCCGCCAGCTCCATCTGTGCGAGCCACAGCGCTCCCGCCGAGAAGTCCGACCGCGACAGCGGGCCGAGCTTCCGCAGCGCATTCACGCCGGTCACGGCCATGGCGCCGGGCCGCAAGCGGAGGAAACGCGCGAGGGCCGCACCAACGAGACCGCGATCGGTCAGGTCGCGGATGAAGGCGTACATGTTGGGCACGACCGCCCAGACCGATAGGTCGCGCCAGATCTGGAACTCGCGAAGGGCCGCTTCCGTGCGACGGTCGAGGACGGCCATCACCGA
>QHVP01000289.1:0-16995 GCA_003222295.1 Acidobacteriota bacterium
CCACTTCCGCCCCGACGATCCGATCACGGTCGTGCTGGAGATGGGGAACACCTTCCAGGACCCCCGCGCGCCGGAGTGGGCCGCCGGATTCAACGACGGCACCATCCACGTGCCGCTGCGCGGCATGGAGCGGCTGTCCGTTCCCCTGGTGGCGGTGCTGCGCCACGAGCTCGCGCATTCGTTCATACGCGCGCGCACGAGCGGCAACTGCCCGACCTGGCTGCAGGAGGGAATCGCGCAGTGGCTGGAGGGCGGGGACCCGCGCCGCGAGGACGCGGTGGTGGTGGTGGCGGCGCGCCAGCATCGGCTGCTGCCGCTCCTGACGATGGAGGGCCCGTTCCAATCGCTCCCTCCCGATCAGCTCTCTCTCGCGTACGCGGAGAGCCTCTCCGCAGTCGCGCACATCGTGCGCACGCGTGGCGAAGCGGCCATCGTGCGCCTGCTCGCGGGTCTCGGCGACCGTCTCCCCGCGGAAGAGGCCCTGCCCGTCGCGCTGGCCCTCAGTTATCCTGAATTCCAGAAAAGCTGGGAAGACGCCCTCAAAGGCTCAGCGCCGCGCCCCTGACTTCCGGCCCCCGCGGTACCACTCCAGCGTCCGGCGCAGTCCCGTCTCGAAGTCGACCTTCGGCCGATAGCCGAGCAGGCGATGAGCGGCGGAGATGTCGGCGAGGCTGTGGCGGATGTCTCCGGCGCGGGGAGGCCGCGACTCGGCCCGCGCGGGCACTCCGATCTCGCGGCCGAGCGTCTCCAGGAGCTGGCGCAGCGTGACGCGGTGGCCGGTGGCCACGTTGACGTGCTGGCCGGCCAGGCCGCGCGCGGTCAGGGCGCGCACGTTGGCCTGGACCACGTCTTCCACGTAGGTGAAGTCTCGGCTCTGCTGCCCGTCGCCATAGATCACCGGCCTCTTCCCGGCCAGGAGCGACGTGACGAACAGGCTGATCACTCCGCTGTAGGGCGAGGCCGCGTTCTGCCGCGGCCCGTAGACGTTGAAGTAGCGGAGGGTCAGCGTCTCGAGGCCATACAGGCCGTGGAAGATGCGGAGGTAGTGCTCGCCGACGAGCTTGCCCACGGCGTAGGGCGAGAGGGGCCGCGGCTCCATGTCCTCGCGCTTCGGGAGCTGCCGCGCGTCGCCGTAGACGGACGAGGAGCCCGCGTAGATGAAGCGCCGGACGCCGCGGTCGCGCGCGGCCACGAGCATCGTCAAGGTGGCGGTGGCGTTCGCACGGTGGGACAGGACGGGATCGGCCACGGAGCGCGCGACGCTGGGCACCGCGGCCTCGTGGTACACGACGTCCATGCCACGAGCGGCGCGCCGCGCCGTTTCCAGGTCGGCGCAGTTGCCGCGCATGAAATCGACGTCGTCGCGCACGGCGCGCAGGTTCGCGCGGCGTCCGGCCGAGAGGTCGTCGAGCACGCGCACGCGATGCCCGCGGCCGACCAGCGCCTCCGCGAGGTGGCTGCCGATGAAACCGGCGCCGCCGGTGACGAGGATCTTGAGCTTGCTCAGGGCGCTGTCTCCTCCTGATGAGGGCCTCCGAGCATATCGTAGCGGACCCGCGCCGCGTGCACGCGCCGCGCCCCTGTCGATCCCAACGGCCGACCCGCGCTCACCCGCTGAGTGACGACCAAAGGGGACACTGGCCCGATTTCCAGGACAGTGGCCCCTTTCCTCCCTATGCCCACTCACGCGGAACCAAGGGGGGTCCGATCCAGGATTTGACCCCCCTGAATTGACGAAGACCGAAGAGGAAGATCCGGGGGACGATGTCCCGGATTCCTCTCATGGGCCCGCTGGGCCCGACGAGTTCCGCAGGAGCGGGTCTATAAGCCGGGTCCTGTTCCGCCGCTCCTCTCGAAGCGACGGTGGCGATCATTCCTCTAGCCCCGAGGTTACCCGCGGGGTCCAGCGACCTACCCGGGGGCTTCGGCCGGGCCAGCCTCAAACGCCCCCCTATTTGGTCTTGCTCCGTGTGGGGTTTACCCTGCCCGCCCTGTCACCAGGTCGGCGGTGCGCTCTTACCGCACCTTTTCACCCTTGCCACCACCGGTTACCCGGCAGTTCGGCGGTGTGTTTTCTGTGGCACTTTCCCTGAGGTCACCCTCGCTGGCGGTTGGCCAGCACACTGCCCTCGGAGTCCGGACTTTCCTCCCCGGCCAGGACGACGGCCGCGGCGATCACCCGACCCACTCCTGCGGAACGTCCAGTCTACCGCGCGGGCCTCCTGTTCACAAACGAGTGGCCTCGATATTGCTGAGGAGACTCATGGGAGGCCGCATGAAACAAACGCCCTACTACGAATCCCCCGGTTCGATCGTCAGCTTCCTGGCCGGCGCCGCGGCCGGGGGCGTCGCCGCGACGCTGTTCGATCCGCCCTCGGGCGTCACGCCCCTCAAGGTCAGACGGAAGGTCCGTACCATCAACGACGACGACGCCCTCCCCCTCGACGGCAAGCGTTCGTTCTCCTGAGAACAGGACGGCCCGGACCCCCCTTGCCCATTGCCGAAGCGGCGCGCTTGCACTAAGGTCGCGGCCGCGTCTCCCCGACGCGTGCGAGGCAAGGTCATGAGACTGATCAGATGGGCGGGACCGCAAGCGGCGGTATTGGGCATCTTTTGCCTCGCGGAGCCGGTGGCCGCACAGACGGCCTCTCCCCCGCCGCCAAAGTACCCGGCGCTGCCCAGCGAGACGCCGGCCACGCTCGCGCCCGCGACCTCCGGCTTCGACTACGTGCGGCGCGACGTGATGATCCCGATGCGCGACGGGGTCAAGCTGCACACGGTCGTCCTCGTGCCCAGGGGCGCGAAGGGGGCGGCCATTCTCCTGACGCGCACGCCGTATGATGCCAACGTGTTGACGGGCCACGCGCAGAGCGCGCATCTTGGCCCGATCCTCAGCGGCTACGACAATGCCACCGACCTCATGTACGACTCGGAAGGCGATTACGTCATGAATCGCCCCCTGCGAGGGCCCCTCAACCCGACGCCCGTCGATCACGCGACCGACACCTACGACACGATCGACTGGCTGGTGAAGAACGTGCCCGAGACGAACGGCCGGGTCGGCATCCTGGGCATATCCTACGACGGCTTCCTGCCCTTGATGGCGCTCGTCGACCCGCATCCCGCGCTCAAGGTGGCGGTGCCCATGAACCCCATGGTCGACGGGTGGATGGGAGACGACTGGTTCCACAACGGCGCCTTCCGCCAGCAGGGAATGCCCTACATCTACGAGCAGGAGGCCACGCGGAAGAACGAGGCCAGATGGCCGACCAGCCACTTCGACAACTACGACCAGTACCTGCAGGCGGGTTCGGCGGGCGAACTGGGGCGCCGCCGCGGGATCGAGCAGGTCGGCTTCTGGCGCAAGATCCTCGAACATCCGAGCTACGACGCCTTCTGGCGGGACCAGGCGGTGGACACGCCGGTGATCGCGCTGTTCGGTCCCGCCGATCCCGCGATGACCGGGCCGTTTGGAACGGGCGAGACGGGCGGGCCCGGTCACCGCGTCGTGCGCGTCGAGTCGCGCCACCCGTCCATGGAAGACATCACCGTCGAGCACGTGCTCGAGGCCGCACGCGCGAGCCTCGGGGCAGCGACACCGCGCAATACTTCCGCCGGGAGATCCTTCGCCCGTTCCTGGATCAGTACCTCAAGGAGGGAGCGCCCAAGGCCGACGTCGCGCCCGTCTCCGCGTTCGAGACGGGTACCAACACGTGGCATCGCTTGCCGGCCTGGCCGGCGGGCTGCGCGAGCGGCTGCACCATCCGGCCCACTCCCCTGCATCTCGCCGCCGGCCTGAAGCTGACCTTCGCTCCGCCCAAAGCGGGCGACGCCGCCTTCGACGAGTACGTCTCCGATCCGGCCAAGCCCGTGCCCTTCCGCGCGCGCCCCAACCAGCCCATCGGCTACGACAACGGCCTCACCTGGCCCGATTGGCTCGTCGACGACCAGCGTGAGGCCTCCGGGCGCCCGGATGTGCTCGTGTTCACGTCCGACCCCTTGACGGCGCCGGTCAAGATCAGCGGGACTCCCGTCGTGAACCTCGTCGCCTCGACCTCCGGCACCGATTCCGACTGGGTGGTCAAGGTCATCGACGTCTACCCGGACGAGGTCGCCGGCCAGCCCGCCATGGGCGGGTACCAGCTTATGGTCTCGGCCGACATCTTCCGCGGGCGCTACCGGCAGAGCCTGGAGACGCCGGCGGCGATCACCGCCGGCGAGCCCCTCCCCTACCGCTTCGCCCTGCCCAACGCGAACCACGTGTTCCGGCCCGGGCATCGCATGATGGTGCAGGTCCAGTCGAGCTGGTTCCCGCTCTACGACCGCAATCCGCAGACGTTCGTGCCCAGCATCTTCTGGGCGCAGCCGCAGGACTACCGGAAGGCGACCCAGCGGATCTACCACGCGCCCGGGCAGGCGAGCTTCGTCGAGCTGCCGATCGTCGAGCGACAATAGCCGTGCCCCCGACGGGATCCTGGATTCCGGAATCATGACGCGCGCCCGTCTGATCGTCCTCGTCGTCCTCTTCGTGGTGGTCGCGTCCGCGATCGCGGCCGTCACCCTGCTGCCGCGCCGCTACTGGTCCGCGGACCAGCCCTCGGGGATCGCCGTGTTCTGGCGGGACGACGAGGCCTTCCTGTTCGTCGATCACCACGCGATGGCACGAAGCACGAACGCCGTCTTCGAACGCCTGCCGCAGTCGGGCTGGTGGAGCGTGCTGGCGGCGGCGGACGGCGACTGGCGTGCCTTCGGGCATTCCACGAGTGCCTACCGCCTCGGGAGAGGAGCCATCGAGCGCTACGAGCTGCCGAACACCGTGATGGCTCCGGCGTGGGATCTCGCCGACGGCCGCCTCGTGGCGAGGTCCCGGCTGTCCTCGGACAAGGCGCAGGGCTACGCCTGGACGGGAACCGGCTTCGCACGACTACCCGCAGGCGCGGTGCCACCCTCTCCGCGCGCGAGCGCGGCTTCTCCGGACGCGGGCGCGCGCACGCTGGAAGCGGACGACGAGGAAGAGGAAGCGGATGCTGGCTTTCGCGGGCCGATCTCGGCCGAGGCCAGGGAGAGGCTGCAAAAGGCCGGGTGGCACTACAAGCATCTCTCGGGCTACGAGGGGATTCGGCAGCCCGCCGCGCTTCCCATCCCACTCCCATCCGGGAGCGTCACCCTGTCCTTGCGATCGCGAAAGCTGGCCGATTCCTTCTTTCCCTACGCGACCACGGTGGAGCTCAGCGGCGACCGCCTCTCGCCCCGGACGCAGAACCTCTTCGAGAGCGGCGGCTGGAAGGAGATTTCCCGGGCCGAGTTCGAGACGCGCAGCGCGGCCAGCACCGGGCCCTCGCGGCGATCGTCGTTCCCGATCTCGGCGCTCGTCCTGCTGCTCGTCTGGCTCTTTCTCCTGATCCTGAAGGTGGGCGGCGTGGCGGGCGGCTTCTTGTCGTTCCTGGGCCTCAAGGGCCGGCTGGTGAAGGGGGTCGCGACGACGATGTCGTTCCCTCCCGCGATACCGGAACAGTTTCCCGGCCTGGATCGCGTGCGGCTCGACGCGCTGAGCCGTGATCTGGAAGACCTCGGATTCGAGAGGCTCCTCGACACCGCACCGATCGCAGACAGCCCGACCCATCCGCCCTCGTTCTGCCGGATCTACGCCCACCGGCGGCACGGCTGCTTCGGCATCCTTCTGCAGATGTTCCCGCGCAGCGGCGGCCCGATCGAGCTCCGCTGCATGCTCAACGGCTATCTCGACGAGGGCTGGTCCGTCGGCGTCGGCAACGGCAAGCCGATGGCGGCCTCCGCCCTGGTGCGCCGGCCGCGCGCCATCGGTATCCTGTTTCCCACGGCCAGTCCGGGCGAGCTCCTGAGCCGCTTCCTCGCGTTTCGCGACCGCGTCTGCACGGACCTGGGGCTGCGGCCCATCGCCGACACCAGCCTCGCGACCTACATCCAGCGGACGCGGGAGAGCCTCGTCGAGATCTCCGGCGCCATGAAGAAGAAGAACATCGCCGTCGGCCTGGGCCAGTTCTATTCCCGCAAGCTCGGGCTGGCGTCGCCGAAATCGCAGCGCGTCTGGCTCGGGGACTACCCGGCGCTCGCCGAGCAGCGGCGGGAGGCCGGCGTCGGCCCAGGGTTCAGCGGCGCGGCTCTGTTCGAGGAATCCTCGTAGCCGGGAGGCCAGCCGGCGGGCCCTCGACGGCCTGCCGAATGGCCGCGGCCAGGTCCGAGAACGTGACCGGCCCCGCCAGCACGTCCACGAAACCCGCGCCGCGAGCGGCTTCGCGGAAGGCGGCGTCGGCCGAAGCCACCACCGCGAGCGCGGGCATGCCCAGGTCCTCGCGTCGGAGGTCGCGCACGAGCGCGCGGGCACTGTCCGCCACCGCCGGCACCTCGCACACGAGGACGTGGGGATGGAAGATCCAAGCCCCTTCCACCGCCTCCCGCGTCGAGCTCGTGGCACGGACGTCCGCCCCCAGCGCGGATAGGAGCATGGTGAACCGCTCCACCAGGCCGGGACCGTCGCCGATGACGAGGACGCGAATGCCATGGAGACCGTCCGTCGGCCTGGGCGCGCCGGGGCGGCGGGGTTGCCGGCGCACGGTGAGCGCGGTAGCGGTCAGCCGGATGGCCTGACGCCGCAGCTCCAGGCTCTTGTTGACGAGCGACTCCGACCGGGCCTTCGAGCTGCGCAGCTCCGCCAGCAGCGCGCGCGCCACCGCGGCCGCATCCCCGATCGGGCCGGCGGCGGCGGCGGCGAGGTCGTTGTCGCGCGCGCGGCCGGCAGCGGCCATCGCCGCTTCGATCGCGTCTTCCAGATAGCCCCGGGCGGCGGTGTCGAGACGATCCGCCTCCGCCTCGTGCAGGAGGCCGAGCAGCCGATCGAGCACGCGGTCGAGGGCGACGAGCTCGGGTGGGGGATCCGGATCTTCAATATCAGGTTGCATAGTCGTGCTCACCCCTGGCGCTGCGCGATGGATACACGCAGGCCGGCACCGAGTCAATGGCCCGCCCGTCAGCGGCTCGGGGCGGGCAAGGTCAGCCGCGTGCGGCCGGAGGCGAGCGGCCGCCGTACCTCTCCCCAGACGAGGTCGCCCTCGACTCCGTCGGGCAAGCGGACGTCCGCCTCGAGTTGGCCCGCTCGCACCTGCCAGCTCACGGCCACCTCCCCGCGCGGATGCGGTATCGACCCCGCCGCGCGGGTCAAGCGGCCCGGGAACGGACGGAGGATCACGCGGCGGAAGCCGGGGGCGGCGGAGTCGATGCCGAGGACGGTCCGGAACAGCTCGAAGTTCGGGCTCGCACCCCAGGCGTGGCAGTCCGAGCGCACGTCGGGCTCACTGGTCTCCGCCCACGTCGTGAGCCCTTCGGCCAGCATCTGGCGCCACGGGCCGAGGAGGTCGAGGTAGCGGTCGCCCAGGCCGGCGCGATTGAGGGCGGCATGCAGGTAGTGGCGGAAGTAGATCGAGCATGGGACGAGCGAGGCATCGGACAGCACGCGGTCCATGACCGCGCGCGCCTGCTCGCCCTCGACCACCCCGGCGAGGACGGCCAGGACGTTCGCGTGCTGCGAGAACTGCGTACGCGCCGGCGTGTCCGCGAAGAGGCCGCGCACGGCGTCCCAATACCGGGCCGGGATCGTCGCGCGCAGGCGCGCCGACGCCTCGCGCAGCTCACCCGCGCGGGCGGGCGAGCCGACGGCCTGCTCGAGGTCGGCCGCCTCGCCGTAGGCGAGGAGGAGCTGCAGGTCGAGGGGGGCCGACGAGCCATCCCCCGGCGGCACGCCGCGCGGCCACGCCCGCGCCCAGTCCAGGAAGTTCCACCAGGGGACCGGCCCCAGCGACCCGTCCGGTCCTTGCCGATCCGCGAAGAACGAGAGCACGGAGCGCACCCCCGGCAGCATCTGCCTCACGAAGGCCGGATCGTCCTGGTAGCGCCAGTAGTCGTGGACCATGCCCACCCACCACAGCGAGAAGGGCGGGATGTACTGCTGCAGGCGCGTGGGCGCGCGGCTCTGGGTGAGCCCCTCGGACGTCCGCGAATGGTCGAGCTGCTCGATGGCGTTGCGCGCGAGGCGGCCGTCGCCCGTCATGTAGAGCGAGACGAGGGCCTGGATGCGCGTGTCGCCCGCGTACTGGAGCTGCTCGTAGTAAGGGCAGTCCATGTAGGACTCGTGCGCGCACCGCCGCGCGGTGCGCCAGCCGACCTCGAGGATCCGGTCCAGTTCCGTCACGCCGGCGTCGAGGCGCGCCCGTGCCGTAAACGGATAGCCGGTGGCCACCGCGGACAGGTCCTCCACCGTCACCGGCTCCTCCGCCGTTTCGATCTCGAGCTGGACGTAGCGGTATGTCCGCCACCAGAGCGGCCGGAACCTTCGCTGGGCGCCGCCATCCGCGACGAAGACGTCGCGCGCGCCGCGCAGCTCCTTGCCCTCGACCTCGTTGCGGTTGCCCTTCACCTTGGTGCCCGGCTCCAGGAGGGCCTCGGCGTAGCGCAGGGTGATGGTGGCTCCGCGACCGCCGGACACCGTCAGCTCCGGATAGGCCGTGGTCAGGTGGTCCTGATCGAGCAGCACCGCTGCTTTCGCGCGGGGGGGAACGACGAAGGGCGCGGGCGTGCGCGGGAACGACGCGGGGACGGTGAGGCCGGTCGCCCGGCGCGCGCGCGCGAAACGAATCGGCGTTTCCTCCATCGCGGGAATGGAGCGCGGGACGAGCATCCAGCGGCTCGGCGCATCGACCGCATCCCGCGCGCTTCCGACCGGACCTTGCTCGGCGGGCTCCCACTTCGCCTCGTCGAACTCCGGCTGCTCCCAGCCCCACGGGTACGCCGCCGCGTCCACGCGATCCCCCGGTCCCGCGACGTAGTACTGGTGGTGGATCTCGTCGGGCACGATGGGCAGGGGCGTGTAGGCCTCGTTGCGGATCGCTTTCCAGCTCCGATCGGTGCTCGCCATCTTCTCGGCCTCGCCCGCGCCCTGCAAGAGGAAGCCCGTCTGCTGCGTGACCTGGGCCTGCGGAGCGTGGATACCGAAGTTCCAGACGACGGCCGCGAGCACGTTGCGGCCGGCGCGGAGATGAGGCGCGAGGTCCACCGTCTCGTAGCGCCAGTGGTACAGGTCGCCGCGCGCCGGACCCCAGGCGACGCGCTCGCCATTCGCGAACAGCTGATAGCGGTTGTCGGCCGTGACGTGGACGAGGAAGCTTCGCGGACGCTCGCCGAGCTCGAACGTGCGCCGGAAGTGGTAGACGCCGTAATCGAAGGGCGGCGCACCCGGCGCCGAGATCCAGCGCGCGGTCCAGGCGGGCGCGCTCTCCACGCCGTTGGCGGTGGTGGCCACGAGCGGAAGGAGCACGGCGGCGGCGGTGAGGAGGCGCATGGACCGCATACTAACGTCCTGACTCCGCGAATGTCCTGGCTCAGGGTGGCCGACCAAGAGGCTCGATCGGAGCGCGCCGCGGAATTCGACCGTCTCTTGACGCCGGAGCCACCCGCGATGTATATGCTCGTCATATATGTCGAAGACAGATATGGACCGCGAGCTCAAGAAGGGCAGCACCGAGCTGCTCATCCTCTCCCTGCTCGAGGCGCGGGCACGGCACGGCTACGACATCGGGCGGCAGATCGAGTCGCGCAGCAACGGCGTGGTCCAGCTCCACGTCGCCTCCCTCTATCCGCTGCTCTACCGCCTTGAGAAGCGCGGCTGGGTGGCCGGGCGCTGGGTGGAGCGGGCGGGCGAACGGCGCCGCCGCTACTACCGCCTCACCGCCGCCGGGCGCAAGGTGCTGGCCGGCCAGAAGGACACCTGGCGCGCGTTCGTGGCCGCGGTGAACCGCGTGGTGAGGACGGCACATGCGTGAGTGGCGGAGCGCGGTCCGGGAACGGCTGGCCCCCCTCCGCCTGGATCCCCACCAGGAAACGGACGTCATCGAGGAGCTGGCCCAGGAGCTGGAAGAGCGCCACGCGCGGGCCATGCGCGAGGGGCGCACCGACGACGAGGCCGACGCGCTCGTGAGCCGCGAAGTGGCCTCCGAGTCCTTCTCCGCCGAGATCCGGGCCGCCCTGGCGTTGCCGGCGGCGCGAACCGCCCCCGACGCCGGCCTGGCGGAGTACGGTCCTCTCTTCAGCGGCTTGCGCGAAGACCTCCGCTATGCCGCGCGGCTGCTCGTGAAGAGCCCTCTCTTCACGCTGGCCGCCGTGGCCTCCCTCGGCCTCGGGGTGGGCGCGAACACCACGATCTTCTCGCTCGTGAACGAGGTGCTGCTCCACCCGCTGCCCGTCCACGAGCCGAGCCGCCTGGTGTCCGTCTTCACCACGGACGCGAAGAACCGGGAGCGGTTCCAGGGATTCATGGCCACGTCCTATCCGAACTTCCGCGACTACCG
The DNA here is from genome assembly GCA_003222295.1 of Acidobacteriota bacterium. GTDB lineage: Bacteria > Acidobacteriota > Vicinamibacteria > Fen-336 > Fen-336 > AA29. The sequence goes on from QHVP01000289.1 coordinate 10,377, forward strand.
CGAGCAGGCCGCCAACGTCTTCAGCGGAGCCGCCGCCACCGTCTTCGTGCCGCTGAGCCTCACCAGCGGCGGGACCCCCGAGCAGGTCTTCGGCGAGCTGGTGACCGGCAACTACTTCGACGTCCTGGGCGTCCGCGCCGCCGTCGGCCAGACGTTCTCCTTCACCGCCGCGGAAGACCAGCAGCTCGGCGCTCATTCCGTGGTCGTGCTGAGCGACGGCCTGTGGAAGCGCCGTTTCGGCGCGAATCCCTCCATCGTCGGCAGCGCGATCGAGCTCAACCGCCAGCGCTACACCGTGCTCGGCGTGGCCGCGCCACGCTTCCGCGGCGTGAACGCGCTGGGCGGACCCGCGCTCTGGCTGCCCGTCTCCGCGCGCAACCAGGTCCTCACCGGGTTCGTGGCGGAGAACTTCGACCAGCGCCGCGCCCTGCTCTTCAACGTGCTGGCCCGCCTGAAGCCCGGCGTCACGGCGCGGCAAGCCGATGCCGCCCTCAGCACGATCGCGGCCGGGCTCGAGAAGGCCCATCCCCAGGACAACGACTCCCGCAGCGCCACCCTCACTCCGCTGACCGGCCTCAACCCGGAGTTCCGCCGCGACGTCTCCCTGGCCGGCGCCGTGCTCATGGGCGTGGTGGCGCTCGTGCTCCTCATCGCTTGCGCCAACGTGGCGAACCTGCTCCTCGCCCGCGCCGCGGGCCGGCGCCGCGAGATCGCCATCCGGATCTCCCTGGGGGCGAGCCGGGGACGGCTGATTCGCCAGCTCCTCACCGAGAGCGCGCTGCTCGGGCTCCTGGCCGGCGTGGCCGGGCTCGTGATCGCCCGGGTGAGTCAGGACGTGCTCTGGTCGCTGCGGCCGCCCTTCCTGCAAGCGGACGACCTCGACCTCGGACTGAGCCGGACCGTGCTCGCCTTCACCATGCTGGTTTCCCTCTTCACGGGCCTCCTCTTCGGCCTCGTCCCCGCGCTGCAGCTCTCACGGCCACAGCTCGTCGACCACCTGAAGGACCGGACCAACCGGCCCAGCGGCTACGGCCATCTGTTCGCGCTGAGGAACGTCCTCGTGATGGCCCAGGTCGCCCTCTCCCTCGTCACCCTGGTCGGCGCGGGACTCTTCCTGCGCAGCCTCCAGAACGCGCAGCGCACCGATCCCGGCTTCGAGACCACGCACCTCATGCTCCTCTCGTTCGACACGGGCGCCGAGGGTTACTCCGGCGAGTCGTCGGTGGCCTTCGAGCGCTCGGTCCTGGATCGCGTCCAGGCGCTTCCGATGGTCAAGGGCGCGGTCCTCGCCTCGACGGGCCTCTTCAATGGCGGGCTCTCCCGCACCGTCTTTCCCGAGGGCGTCGATCCGAACGATCGCCGCAACGGACGCCTGACTCCCCTCAACCAGGTGGGCCCGGGCTACTTCGAGACGGTGGGCATTCCCATCGTTCGGGGACGTGCCCTCACGGACGCCGACCGCGCGGAAACGCCGATGGCGGCGGTGGTGAACGAGACCATGGCGCGCCGCCTCTGGCCCGACCAGGAGGCGGTGGGCAAGCGCTTCCGCTGCTTCGGCCAGGCCTGGATCATCGAGGTGGTGGGAGTGGCCCGCGACGCGAAGTACGTGACCATCGGCGAGGATCCGCAGCCCTTCTTCTACCTGCCCCTGTCCCAGCACCCCGCGGCCGCCGTCACCTTGCACGTCCGCACCGCCGGCGATCCCGCGGCCGCGGTGGGCACGGTGCGCGCGCAGGTCCAGTCGCTCGATGCGCGCATGCCCATCACCAACGTGCAGACCATCCGGGAGCTCTTCGACCAGGCCCTCTGGGCTCCCCGCATGTCCGCGAGCCTGCTCGGCGCCTTCGCGGCCCTCGCCCTCCTGCTGGCCGCCATCGGCGTGCACGGTGTCGTGTCGTATTCAGTAGCGGAGCGCACCCAGGAGTTCGGCATCCGGATGGCGATGGGAGCGCGCCCGGTGGACATGCTGAAGATGGTGATGCGGCAGACGATGCTCACCGCGGCCATCGGGGCCGGCATCGCCCTCTTCGTCGCCTACGCCGTCACCCGGGGCCTGGGCAACCTCCTCATCGGGGTGCCGGCGGGCGATCCCGTCACCTTCGCCGGCACGCTCGCGGTGATCCTCGCCGCCGCCCTGGCCGCCAGCGCCTGGCCGGCCTGGCGCGCCTCGCGCATCGATCCGCTGGTCGCGCTGAGGTACGACTGAATCCCTTCAGGGAGTCGGAGTCTCCTTCCTCGCCGTGCGCATGAAGTCGCAGCGCGCAAGGAGAGCGGCGAACCGAGGATCGGCTCGGAACGAATCCCACTTGGGATCGACGGTCAGGAATATGAGATGGACGTCGCGCGCCTCGTAGGCGCGATCGAGCCACGCGAAGGCCGCGTCACGCTCGCCGAGGCCCGCGTGCACGAGGGCCAGCGCGTAGGGCGGTACGTACCGCTCGCGCGACACGGCTTCCAGCGTCTTCAGGATCTCGCGCGCCTCCTCCGTCCGCCCCACTTTGGCGAGTACATAACCCCGGTGCGAGATCGCTTTCGTATTTCCGCCCGAGAAGCGCGCGGCGTTGTTGAAGGCGTCCAGGGCCAGGTCGGGCTTGCCCATCTGTTCGTAGATCTGCCCTGACTGCATGTAACCGATCCAGAACTCGGGATCGACGACGATGGCCTGACGAGCATGCTCGAGGGCGCCGGGATAGTCGCGGCCCTGGAAGGCCACCTGTGCCGACATGGCGTGGACATAGGCATTGAGCGGCTCGAGCTCGCGTGCTCGGCGCGTCATCGTCTCCGCATCCGCCTGCCGACGCTCCTGCGAGAGGACGTGCCCGAGCGTGACGCGGGCGCGGACGTCGTTGGGATCGAGGGCAATCGCTCGTCGGAGGGCCGCCTCCGCGACCGGCCAGTTCCAATCGAGCAGGAAATTGACGTATCCCACCGAGGTCTGCGCTTCCGCGAGGTAGGAGTCCGCCCGCACGGCGTGCTCCGCCGCTTCGCGGGCACGAGCCGCCACCTGCAGCGCCGGCACGTCGCTGTTGATCGGACTGGCCCCGAAGGCGAGGGCGATGCCGGACCAGGCGAGGGCATAGTTCGGATCGAGCGCCGTGGCCCGCTCGTAGTACTCGATCGCGCGCTTGTTCGTCGCGGGTGTGAGCTGGCTCCCGAAGTACCGGCCCCTCAGGTAGAGGTCATACGCGTCTGGGTTCCGCGTGTGCCGCCGGGCGAGCGCATCCAGACGTTCGGGAGAGAGCCGAGTGCGGATCTGCTGCGCGATCACCGTGCTCAGCTCCCGCTGCAGGCCAAGCATGGTGGTCGGCTCGCGATCGTAGGATTCCGACCACACCTGCACTTGGTCGCGCGCGCGAATCAGCTTGGACGTGATGCGCAGGCGGCCGCTCTCGGATCGGATGGAGCTCTCCACGAGGTAATCGGCGCCCAGCTCATGACCAATCTCGGCGAGGGACTTCGTGGTCCGCTTGTAGCGCATCATCGAGGTGCGACCGATGACGCTCACGTGCTCGGGGTCGACTTGTCCGAGCGACGCCATGGTGTCCTCGGCCAGGCCGTCGGCCAGGTACTCCCGTTCCGGATCGCTGCCGAGGTTCTCGACGGGCAGCACGGCCAGCGTCACGCGTGACGCGGGCACGCTGGCGCGAAGCCAAGCCCGGGTGGCCAGGGCGATGAGCGCCACCGCCGCCAGAAGGCCGACCGCGAGGCGCACGTGCCGGCGAGGCCGAAGCGGCTCCGCAGCGATGGCGCCGCGGTCCTCCGGCGGGGCCGACGACGGGGCTGCTTCCGGCGGGGAGAGGACCTCGACGGGCGCGATGAAGCGGTAGCCCTTGCCCGGAACCGTCTCCACGAACGCGGACGCCTCCGGCGAATCGCCCAGCGCCTGCCGGATCTTGCGGATCGCGGTATTCACGCCGGTCTCGACGTCGACGAACACGTCCTTGGGCCAGAGCCGGGCGACGATGTCGCTCCGCGAGACGAGCTGACGCCGCCGCTCGACGAGCAGGATGAGCAGGTCCATCGGCTGCCGCTCGAGCCTTACCGGGTGGCCGTCACGACGCAGCTCGTAGGCCGCGACGTCGAGCTCGAAGTCGCGAAAGCGGAACGTCTCGTGCGATTCGGGGGTCGCCATCGGGGATGGCGAGAGTATATCGGTCCCCTAAGTCGTCTTGCTCCTGCGGGTTGCTGTCCTCCAGAAGATCGCAAGATTTCCTCCAGCCGCCCTCCATGGTCAAGGACACGGCCGATCGTCAGATTGCGTCGGAGGTCTGGAGCCGGACGGCAAGTCGGCCGGCAACGGATCACCAAGGAGATCGACCAATGCGATTCAAGGATGTCGTACCCTTCCTCCCCCGGGCGATCACGCTGACGACGGCGGCGGGCCTGGCGGCGACCATCGCCCTCAGCACTTCGCCGCGCGTCACGGCGGACAACGATGGGCGCGGTCGCGGCTGCAGCGAGTCCACGCTGCGCGGCGACTACGGGTTCTCGGTCGACGGCCAGGTTCTCGCCGGCCCACGGCCCGGCCTGATTCGCGCCGTGGCCATGACTCACTTCGACGGCGAAGGCGGGCTCAGCCAGGTGGACTTTGCGACCATCAACGGCGTTCCGACCGGAACGGACTGGAGGCCGGGCACGGGCAGTTATGAAATCAATGCGGACTGCACGGGAACGGCGCGGATCAACTTCACCGATGGCAGTCCCTCCCTGCACCTGAGACTCGTGGTGACCGACCGCGGCGATCTGATCCGCACGATCGTGGAGGGCAACGCGACGGGCAGCATCGGCACCCGGGTGCGTTAAGGCGCGACCGATCGGCCGTCGCGTAAGGGCGCCGCTGCGGCTCCGCGCCGCGGCGGCACCCTTCTTCCTCGAGTACTCCGCGCGCCGCGCCATGGAGCGCGACAATGCGCCGGGGCGAGCATCGCGGGGAAATGTCACGGCCGCGTCCGTCCAATCCTTGGCAGGCACGCGTCGTTCATGAGCCACCGAAGCGACCCGCCACGTCGGAGGTGCATCGTGGGGTTGGCCGGCCGGCTTGCCGTCGTAGGCGTGGCGCTGAGCTCATTCGGCTGTTGTGGAGAACGCCCCTTCATCGTCTGCCCAATGCCGATCGCGATGGTCATCGAGGTCGTCGATGCCGGCGGAGGCCCCGTCCCGGGCATGGTCGTCCAGGTGTCGGGCCCCCTCCTCGAAACGTCCTGCCGCCCCGGTTCCGCCCCTGGCTTTTGTGAGGCCCCCTGCAAGGACGGTACGTGCTACGTGTGGGGGCACAGTGGGACCTACGTCGTGGACGTAGACGCGCCTGGATTCCAGAGCACACAGTTCACGGCCTCGGCCCGAGACAAGGACCAGCGGTGCCCGTGGTGCGAAATCCTCGATACTGCGTCTCTTCGGATCGTTCTCATCAGAGCGTGACATGCGGATGCGGAGACGCGAGGTACCGACCGCACCACCTTCTCCCGCGCCGGCTGCGGACATCTCCGTCACCTGCCGGCCGGCGGGCATCAGCGCGGGAGCCGGCTGTGCGACGAGCGGCTGTACCGTGACGTCGCGCAACGGTTTCTCCGGCGTGGTGACGCTGTCCTGCGCCTCACCGGCCGGATTCACCGTGTGGCTTCGGCCCGGATCCGCTCAGCCTGGCCGCAGGCGGTTGTGCCCAGACGGGGTTCACTCTCGCCGCGGATCTCACCCTCCCCGCCAGCGTCCACGCCATCGACGTCATCGCCACCAGCGGAAGCCTGCGGCGGACAACGACGGTGATGGTCCAGACAGGAGCCGTCCCCCCGCCGCGTCCGGTCTCGTCCCGCAGCATGACGGTGGCGGGCTGTGCCGGCTATGCCGATTTCGGCGCGAATCGGCAGCAGACCTTCGCCCCCGCCTTCGTGGGCGCGTGGATCCAAACGTATGCCTGGTTCTGCACGCAGACGGACAGGCGGGCGGACGGACGGTTCGATCTCGAGGTACCCCAGCGCTGCTACCGCGAGGGGGAGCCGGTACCTCACGTCCGGCGGCTTGGGAACGTGCTTCACCCTGCCGTTTACGAGCGGATCGACGTTTCACGCCGTGCTGATCGGAAAACGCGAATGCCCCGGGCCCTGAGGGCCCGGCGCGTCAGCCGTCCTTCTCCTGGCTGATCGCGTACTGCTCGAGCTTCTTGTAGAGGTTCGACCGCGGCGTCCCGATGGCGGCCGCGGTGGCCGAGATGTTCCAGCGGTTCTCGCGCAGCTTCTGCACGAGGAACGTGCGCTCCGCGCCCGCCTTGAAGTCCTGCAGGGACGCCGCCGGCTCCGGCGCGGAGGTCGCGCCTTCGGGCGCGCGGCGCAGGACCTCGGCCAGGTGCGGGGGCCCGATCTCGTCGCCCTCCGCCATGATCAGCAGCCGCTCGATGGTGTTGCGCAGCTCACGCACGTTGCCGCGCCAGGAATGCCGCTTGAGCGTCTCCATGGCCGCGGGGCTGAAGGTCTTCGCGTGGAAGTTGCTCTCGGCGGAGAACTGCTTCACGAAGTGGCGGACGAGGGGCGCGATGTCCTCGGGCCGGTCGCGCAGGGGGGGGACGTTGATGGGGATGACGTTGAGCCGGAAGTAGAGGTCCTCGCGGAAGTCGCCCTTCTCGATC
>QHVP01000289.1:17089-18296 GCA_003222295.1 Acidobacteriota bacterium
GCTCCACCTCGCCTTCCTGCAGCACGCGCAGGACCTTGGCCTGCGTGCGCAGGCTCATGTCTCCGACCTCGTCCAGGAAGATCGTGCCCTTGTGCGCGAGCTCGAACTTGCCGATCTGCTTCTCCGTCGCGCCGGTGAAGGAGCCCTTCTCGTGCCCGAAGAGCTCGCTCTCGATCAGCTCCTCGGGAATGGCCGCGCAGTTGACCTGGATGAAGGCCTCGTCGCGACGGTTCGAATTGCGATGGATGGCGCGCGCCACCAGCTCCTTGCCCACGCCGCTCTCGCCCGTGATGAGGACGGTCGCGTTGGTGGGGGCGGCCCGCCGCACCGCGTCCCAGACCTTCTGCAGGGCCGGGCTCTCCCCCTCCATGCGGTAGCGCTCGTCGAAGCTGAGCTTGAGCCGCCGGTTCTCCTCCGTGAGCTTGCGCTGGCTGAGCGCGTTGCGCGCGACGAGGAGCAGGCGCTCGCGGTCCAGCGGCTTCTCGATGAAGTCGTAGGCCCCGAGCTTGGTGGCCTCGACGGCGGTGGCCACCGTGCCGTGGCCGGAGAGGATCACGACGGGGGGCGAGCCCTCGTCGGACTTGATGGCCTTCAGGACTTCCATGCCGTCCACCTGCGGCATCTTGATGTCGAGGAACACGAGGTCGGGCGCCTCGCGCTCCGCCATCTTGATCGCGGCCTGGCCGTTGGCCGCGAGCAGGCATTCGTACCCTTCGTATTCGAAGATCATGCGCAGCGACGAGCGGATGGCCTCCTCGTCGTCGACCACGAGCACCTTCGGCTTGGGGCTCACGGCCGGGCCTTTCTCGCCGCCTTCTTGTCCGCCTTGTCGGCCGCTCTCTTCGGGGCCGGCTTCTTCTCGACCTCGACCTTGGCCAGGAAGGTCGCCTCCGGGCGCGGCCGATAGACGAGGAGCCAGGCCACCTGTCCGTCCTTGAGGTCGGCCAGCACCTTCCGATAGTCGGACGGGTGCGGCGTGGGATGGCGGTTGACCTCGACGATCACGTCGCCGTGCGCCAGCACGTCGACGCCGGGCGAGAGGCCCACGACCTCCTTCACCACCACCCCACGGCGATCGGGGGGGACGTCCAGCTCCCTTTGCGTCTGCCGGCTCAGCTCGGACGTGATGAGGCCGAAGGCGTCCCCCTCCGCGGACAGGTCCTGCTCCCAGTCTTCGGAGTCGTCGTCCGTATCGTCCTCGGCCAGG
>QHVP01000289.1:18363-23303 GCA_003222295.1 Acidobacteriota bacterium
TCGTCGACCTTCTTCCCCGAGACCTCGGTGATGACGTCGTAGCGCTTGAGCCCGGCGGCCTGGCCCGCTTCCCCGGCCAGGACGTCGAGCACGACCGCCCCGTGGTCCTCGTCGCTCCGCACCAGGGCCTGCAGGTCCGGATCGAGGTCCTGGAGCTGGATGCCGAGGTAGCCGCGGCTCACGTGACCCTGCGTGCGCAGCGCGCCCAGGATGTCCTTGGCCACGTTGATGGGCACCGCGAACCCGATGCCCTGGCCCTGCACGCTCATGGCCGAGTTGATCCCGATGGCCTCGCCCGCGGCGTTGATGAGGGGACCGCCGGAGTTGCCGGGATTGATGGCGGCGTCGGTCTGGATGTAGGCGTCGAACGAGAAGTTGTAGCTCTTCCGGCCCTTCGAGGAGACGACGCCGACGGTGACGGAGTGCTCGAACCGATAGGGGTTGCCGATCGCGCACACCCATTCGCCCACGCGCAGCTGGTCCGAGTCGCCCATCTTCAACGCGGGCAGCCCTTCCGCCTTCACCTTGAGCAGCGCGAGGTCGGTGGAGGGATCGGTGCCGACCAGCGTCGCCGTGAACTCGCGCCGGTCGGTCAGCCGCACCCGGATGCGCTCGGGGGACGCGACCAGGTGATGGTTGGTGAGGATGTAGCCGTCGGGGTCCACGATGAACCCGGTGCCCTCGCCGCGGCGCACGCTGCTGAAGCCGTGGTTCCGCGTCGCGCCCTCTTCCTCGGGCGCCGCCCCCTGGATGGCCGTGATGTGCACGACGGCGGGGTTGACCCTGGCCACGACGTCCGCGAAGGACGGCGACCCGGACCCGATGCTGGCGGCGGCGAGCGTGCCCGCGGGCAGGGGCACGGCTCCCCCTCCGCCCACCAGGACTCCCAGCAGGCCGGCGATGGCGGCGACGAGCGCGAACGACAGGATCAAGACCGGCCGCGGCATAGACCTCACTCTTCTTGAGTATACCGAGGGGTCAGGCTGAAATGCCTTTTCCGAGGAGGTCCCGGAACCCCTGTTCGTCGACGTGCGCGACCCCCAACTCCTTGGCCTTGTCGAGCTTGGAGCCCGGATCGCGCCCCGCGACGACGTACGACGTCTTCTTGGAGACGGACGAGGTGACGCGGCCTCCCCGCGCTTCGATGGCCGCCTTGGCCTCGTCGCGCGTCATCGTCTCCAGGCTGCCCGTGAGGACGAACTGCCTGCCCACGAACGCGTCGGAGCGCTCCGCGTGCGCCGTCTCCTCCGTGCGGACACCCGCGTCTTTCAGGCGCTGGACGAGCCGCTGGTTGCCCTCGGTGGCGAACCAATCGACGACGGACTGCGCGACCTTGGGTCCGATCTCGTAGATCGCCTCGATCTCCTCCACGCTGGCCTGGGCGATGCGGTCCAGGCTGCCGAAATGGCGGGCCAGGAGCGCGGCCGCGCGGTCGCCCACGAGCCGGATGGCCAGCCCGATCAGCAGGCGCCGCAGCTCACGATCCTTGCTGGCCTCGATCCCGGCCAGCAGGTTGTCCGCGGACTTCTCCGCCATGCGCTCGAGGGCGATGAGGTCGTCGCGCCGGTCCTTCAGGTCGTACAGGTCCGAGAAGTCCTTGACCAGGCCCTTCTCGAAGAGCTGATGGATGAGGACCTCGCCCAGCCCCTCGATGTCCATGGCCTCGCGCCGCGCGAAGTGCTTGAGGCGCTCCTCGACCTGGGCCGGGCAGGAGAGGTTCGGGCAGCGCCGGTCCACCTCGCCTTCCACCTTGACGACGGCCGTGCCGCAGACGGGGCACACGGTCGGCGGCTCCCAGGGCTGCGTGTCCGGCGGCCGCTTTTCCGCGACGACCTGGACGACCTTGGGGATGACGTCGCCGCCCTTCTCGATGAGGACGGTGTCGCCCTTGCGCACGTCCTTGCGCGCGACCTCGTCTTCGTTGAACAGGCTCGCCCGAGCAACGGTCGAGCCCGCGAGCGCGACCGGTTCCAGCAGGGCGACCGGCGTGAGCTTGCCCGTGCGCCCCACGTACACCCCGATCTCGCGGACGATGGTCCGGGCCTGGCGCGCCGCGTACTTGAACGCGATGGCCCAGCGCGGGAACTTCGACGTGAAGCCCAGCTCCTGCTGCAGGGCGAAGGAATCGACCTTCACCACCACGCCGTCGATGTCGTACTCCAGGGAGTCGCGCTTGTCCTGCCACTCCGCGATGTAGGCGAGGACCTCGTCCAGCCCGTGGCACAGGCGCGAGGTCGGGTTGGTGCGCAGGCCCCAGGCGCGGAGGCTCTCCAGGGCCTCCCACTGGCCGCGGAGACGCGTCCCCCGGACGTGAGCGACCGAATAAACGAAGATGTCGAGCCCGCGCTTGGACACCACCTTCGTGTCGAGGGTCTTCATCGTGCCGGCGGCGGTGTTGCGCGGGTTCGCGAAGATCTCCTCTCCGGCCGCCTCCCGCTCGCGATTCATGGCGTCGAAGCGCGAGCGCGGGAAGTAGACCTCGCCTCGGACTTCGAGCTCGTCGGGCACGCCGGGGCCGTGAAGGCGCAAGGGGACCGTCCGGATCGCGCGCACGTAGGGGGTGACATCGTCGCCGCGTACGCCGTCGCCGCGGGTGACCCCGCGCACCAGGCGGCCCTTCTCGTAGTGCAGGGCCATCGAGAGCCCGTCGATCTTGAGCTCGGTCACGTAGTCGAGGGGTCGTTCCCCCACCTGGCGGAAGATCCGCCGCTCGAACTCGCGCAACTCCTCCTCGGAATAGGTGTTGTCGAGGCTCAGCATGGGGACGCGGTGGACGAACTCTGGGAACTCCGCGGAGGGCGCGCCGCCCACGCGCTGGGTGGGGCTGTCGGGTGTCACCAGCTCCGGGAACTGGCTCTCCAGGTCTACGAGCTCGCGGTAGATGCGGTCGTACTCCTGGTCGGAGATCTCCGCCGCGCCCTTCACGTAGTAGAGGTGGTCGTGCCGGCGGATCTCGTTGCGGAGTCCCTCGATCCGGTTCTCGGCCTGCTCCCGGTTCACGAGGGCAATCTTAGCGGGCGGGCGGGTCGTACTCGGACCGCGCGACTCTCAGTCCCGCATGGCCGCGAGTTTCGTTCCGGAACGAAATGCGTCATGCATATGATAGGTCCCTGCTCCTGTGGCGGCCCCGGTATCGACCCAATCCCTGCACGGCCCATAGAACCGCTCCGCCTCGTAACCGTTGTGCGCCCGGCAGCGAAGCTCGATGTTGTCCAGCGTGGGCCGGCCGCCCGCTGCATAGGGCACAAGATGATGGAATTCCAGGAAGGCGCGTTCGCCGCACCTCCGGTGGTGAGTGCCAACGAATGCGCAGCGTCCGCGGTCTCGAATGAATGCACCTCTCTTCACCTCGGCCGGGATGTTCCGCGAGTCGTCCGCTTGACCGCGGCTGGCACCGGGCCGGCTGGTCACGGCGAACTTTTGCCTGACGAGACCGTCGACCAACACGTCGAGCGCGCGCGCGAAGACCTGTGCGAGGTCTCCGCCAGGGACGGCGTGTCGGAGCAGGTCCTGCGCAAGCTGGAGCTTCTCGCACATTTCCGCATTCGCAGTAAAGGTGACCCGAAACCGGTCCGGGGCAAGCGGCTGGACCACCGGCCGCGGCGGCTCTGGAATCCGCGCACACGGAGCGGTCTCGCCTGTAGAAGTCGCCGTGGCACTGGTGAGGGCCATGGCGCCCGCGTCGCTCTCGGCGATCGATTGTGACTCGACGGAAGCTGCGCCTGGCCACGCGGCCATCCGCGTCGGCGGCGTAGCCACGGTCGAAGACGGCAGCTTGCGGACCGAGGAGGCGACGTCCGCCTTCGGATAGCGCCCGGCCAGCAGCTCCTGCACCTGCCGCTTGCTCTTGCCGGACGCAGCCGAGAAGAGTTCCTCTTCATTCTTCCGTGTGAGGTGAGGTGCCAGCAGTCGGACCGTCGTCAGGTTGACGCGGCCGGAAACCAGTAGCGTGAGCACGGCGGGGTATCGCCGAACCACCTTGGCCGCCTTCATCCGGTCGTAGGCCTCGTGCTCGGAGAGCCGCAGGACGTCCGTGCAGTATGTGAAGAGCGAAGAGAAGCCTGCGCGCTCATGCAGGCGGCGACCGTAAAGCTCGGCGAGGTGTGCGATCAGGGATGCCGTCGCCTCACGCTCGCATCCGGCCAGACGCGAGACTTCAGCCTCCAGCTCACGATCGGACAGGCGCGATGGGATCGTGGTATTCATAACACTTCATAGTTTAGTGTGACACGCTGTCATGGCAGGTCCAGCGCGCGAGCCTCGTCTAAATACTGTTAGAGTGAGAGTGACGTTGTGACTCCGGTTCGTCGCGGACGGTCCCCAGGCATGCAGCACCACGTCGTGCGGTTGCGCGTTGCCATAGAAGTGCTGACGACCGCCAGCACAGCGGGCCAAGTCGGTTGTCGGCCGGCGAATGTGAGCGGGCGAAGGGCTGATTGACCGGCAGGAAGCGCCTCGGCCGCCGGGACGCTGCTGAGCGTTGCTTTCGTTCCGGAACGAAAACGCGTCATCGTTGACACGCCGCGTCCGCGGCCAGGCGCTTTCAGGTCGTCGGCGCGCGGCGACCCGTCTTCAGTGATCGCGGCTGAGGGTGAAGTCCGGCAGGGCCTCGAGCGCCTCCCGGTAGGGCGAGCGATCGAACACGGCCAGGTCGCGCCGGGCCGCTTCCGCGTAGCGCTGGGCCAGCGCGCGCGCTTCGTCCAGCGCGCCGTGCTCGCGGGCCAGGCGCAGCAGGTCCTCGCGCGACACGCGCTCGAAGCCGCGGTCGGCCAGCACGTGCGACACCGTCTGCGCGCCCGCCGGACCCGCCTTCCGTAGCAGGAAGATGGCGGGCAGGGTGAGCTTGCCCTCGCGCAGGTCGTTGTTGACGGGCTTGCCCAGGACTTTTTCATCCGCGGTGAAGTCGAGGAGGTCGTCCACCATCTGGAAGCAGATGCCCA
>QHVP01000289.1:23331-26561 GCA_003222295.1 Acidobacteriota bacterium
ATGGCCCCGATGGACATGCAGGCGGAGAAGAGGTCAGCCGTCTTGCGCCGGATGATGTCGAGGTGCTGGGCCTCGCTCATGCGCAGGTCGCCGTTGCGCTCGATCTCGAGCAGCTCGCCCTCGATCATGCGCAGGGTCACGTCGGAGAGCAGGCGCAGGATGGGCAGGTTGTCCTGGCTGAGGGCCATCGACATCGACTTCGTGTAGAGGAAGTCGCCCAGGAGGACGGTGATGTCGTTCCCCCAGCGGCTGTTCACGCTGCGCTTGCCGCGGCGGACGGTGGCCTCGTCGATGATGTCGTCGTGGAGGAGGGTCGCGGTGTGGATGAACTCCACGACCGAGGCCAGGGTGATGGCGCGATCGCCGCGGTAGCCGCACAGCCGGCAGGCCAGCAGCAGGAGGGCGGGCCGGATGCGCTTGCCTCCGCCTCCGCGGATGTAGCGGCCGATCTCGCCCACCAGGCCGACGTCGGAGCGGAACTGGGCCTCGAAGATCTCCTCCACGCGCGCGAGGTCTTCCTCGACGAGCTGGATGATTTCCCTGAGGTCCGCGACGCCTGACGGTTCGTGAACTGCATGTCGATGCCCAGGTCCGTGTTCTTGAGGAGCTGCATCACCGTTTGAAGGTCGTCCTTGCTCTTGCCGGACACCCGCACCTGGTCGGCCTGGATGGCGGCCTGGACCTTGAGCTTCGAGCCCTTGATGATCTTGACGATCTCGCGCGCCTTGTCGGTGGGAATTCCCTTCTGCATGGTGACCGTCTGGCGGGCCGTTCCGCCCAGGGCCTTCTGGATCTCGCCGAAGGTCAGGGCCTTGAGGGGCACGTTGCGCTTCACCTGCCGGCCCTCCAGCACGTCGCGCACCGCCTTCATCTTGGAGTCGTCGCCGGAAGTGAGGATGAGCTCCTCCCCCACCAGCTCGATGTTCGAGTTCGTGCCCTTGAGGTCGAAGCGGGTGCTGATCTCCTTCATGGCCTGGCCGATGGCGTTCTTGACCTCTTGCAGGTCCACGCTGCTGACGACGTCAAAGGAGCTCTCAGCCATGATTCTCCGCGCTCATGACAGCAAGATGGACGATGTCGTACGTTGACGGATTCGTCCATGGTTGTCAAACCTCGGAGGCGCGAGCGCGCAGACGCTCTCGTCTGACGGAGCGCACCAACGATCCGCCTCGCACCACGCGCGGAGAAGACGCCGCCCGGCGCCTTTCCCCTTGACATTCGACAGGGCGGCGCGTAGATTCCTGTCGAACGTCTAGGGGGCGCTATCTCCACGGTAAGACGAGAGGAAAACCCATGAACAGGCGCGATCTGCTCAAGCGTTCCACGGCGCTCGGCCTGGCGGCGGCGCTTCCGGGCTGGGCACGGGGCACGCTCGCTGCGGAGTCCAGGTCCGAATCCATTCCCTTGAAGCCTCCCGCTGAGGGCAGCATCCCGGTCGCCTTCCTCGTCTCGGAGGGCGCGGTGGTGATCGACTTCTGCGGCCCCTGGGAAGTGTTCCAGGACGTCAGCGTCCCCGGACGCGAGGGCGAGCCGTTCCGCCTCTACACCGTGGCCGAGACGACGGCGCCCATCCGCGCCAGCGCCGGCCTGAAGATCGTGCCCGACTACACGTTCGAGACCGCTCCTCCGCCGAAGGTCATCGTGATCCCGGCCCAGCGCGGCCGGAGCGAGGCCACCCTGGACTGGATCCGCCGGTCGGCGCGTGGCGCCGACGTGACCATGTCCGTGTGCACCGGCGCCTCCCTGTTGGCCCGGACGGGTCTGCTCGCCGGGAAGTCCGCGACGACGCACCACGACTCCTATCGCGGCTTTGCCATGGAGCACCCGGACATCCGGCTCGAGCGCGGCGTCCGCTTCGTGGACGAGGGCAACCTCGCCAGCGCGGGCGGCCTCTCCTCCGGCATCGACCTCGCGCTGCACGTCGTCGAGCGCTACTACGGCCGCGACGTCGCGACGCGCACCGCCTACGAAATGGAGTACCAGGGCCGGGGCTGGACGGACCCCGGCTCGAACCAGGTCTACGCGGCCGCGCGCATCTCCACGGACGCGCATCCGCTCTGCCCCGTCTGCGAAATGGACGTCGACGCGAAGACGGCGCCGCAGTCCGTCTATGAAGGCAAGACCTACCGCTTCTGCTCGACCGAGCACAAGCAGCAGTTCGACGCCAGCCCCGTCCAATTCCTGAAGTCGCTCGACGGGCAGTAGGCCGGGACTACTCGCGCCTCAGGGAATGGCGGCCGCGCGGAAGAGGGCCCGGAAGTTGGCGGCGGAGGCGCGTCCCACCTCGTCCAACGGGATCTCGCGCAGCGCCGCCACCTTCCGTGCGACCTCGACGACGAACGCGGGCTCGTTGCGCTTGCCGCGGTGGGGCGGCGGCGCCAGGAACGGAGAGTCGGTTTCCACGAGGAGCCGATCCAGCGGCACCGTGCGCGCGACCTCCTGGATCGTTTCCGACCGGGGGAAGGCCACGATGCCGGAGAAGGAGACGTAGAACCCGAGGGCGAGCGCACGCCGTGCGAGGTCGGGGCCGCCCGTGAAGCAGTGGATGACGCCCCCCACCTCGCGCGCGCCCTCCTCCTCGAGCAGCGCCGCCGTCTCGTGGTCGGCTTCTCGCGTGTGGACGATGACGGGCAGCCCCACGTCACGCGCGAGGCGGACCTGCGCGCGGAAGACGTCGCGCTGGACGTCGCGCGGCGAGTGGTCGTAGTGGAAGTCGAGGCCGATCTCCCCGATGGCGACGATCCGCCGGTCGCGCGCGAGCCCGCGCAGCTCGTCGTAGGTGGCCGTCGTGGCCAGCCGCGCTTCGTGCGGATGCACGCCGGCGGAGGCGGGCAGGCCCCGTTCCTCGGCCACCGCGACCGCGCGCCGATGCCCCCCTTCCGCATCCACGCCGCCGACGACCAGCATCGTCTCGACACCGGCCGCGCGCGCCCGGGCGACAACGGCGTCGCGATCGGCATCGAACTGCGGCATGTCGATGTGCGTATGCGAATCCACCAGGCGGAGACGCTGTGCTACGACTGCTGGATCGGGTGGCTCGTCGGTCACCGCTCGATACTACGACAAGCAAACACGTCCAAGATCGCTAAGCGCGGAAGAAGGAATGACGACTAGTTTCCGGCCGCTCGCGGCAAGCGCGCGGCTTGCCTTGTACGTCACGCCACACGGTCGCGACTCCGAAACGGCAGCGACTGCCGTATCCAGCCTTGCTCAGAGCTTCCGCAAGTAGG
>QHVP01000290.1 GCA_003222295.1 Acidobacteriota bacterium
GGGCCGGTGGGGCGCAAGGAGCACGGATTTCCCGAGGAGCTGGAAGCCTGACCCTCGTTTGACTCCGGTGGCGGGTCCGCCCTAGGGTACGGCGCGAGACCCCACATATGAGCCTTTGCCCGCCGCGCGCCCTGCGTGTCTTCGGCCGCCGACTACGGAGCGCGCCTCGCGGGCGTGATCGTCAAGTACCGCGGCGAGAGAGAGCGCGCGCGGTGCACGCTGGGCGCGCCCGTGCACGTCATTCCGAACGGCCTGACCCTCTTCGCCGCCGCCGGTGCGTCTGCGAATGACGGGGATCGTCCGCTCGCGATCGGGACCCTCGCTCGCCTCGACCCGCGGAAGAAGGTGCACGAGCTGCTCGACGCGCTCGCTCGGGCGAACGGAAGGATGCCGCCGTACCTGCGCATCGGCGGCGGGCTCGAGCGCGGATGCGCGGAGTACGCGGCGGAGCTCCGGACGCGCGCGCACGGCGGGCCCGTGGAATGGGCGGGCGAAGTCGGCGACCCCGCGGCGTTCTTGCGTGAGCTCGACCTGTTCGCGCTGATCGCCGAGCCCGCGGGTTGTCCCAACGCCTCCCTGGAAGCGATGTCGGCGGGGCTGCCCGTCGTCGCCACCGATGTGGGGGGCATCGCCGAGCAGGTCGTAGAGGGCGTCACCGGCCACATCGTCCCCGCGGGCGACCCTGACGCCCTGGCGGACGCGCTCGTGCGCCTGGCCCATGACGCGGCCGCGCGGGCCCGCCTGGGACGAGCCGGCCGCGAGCGGATCCGCACCGAGCTCAGCCTCGACGCGATGGTGGCGGCCGACCGTCGAGTCTGCCTGCCGGACGGCTAACATGCGGGCCGTCCTGGCACAGTCCCTGCATGGCATTCGCAATAAGGGGTGGTGTGATGAGCCGTATGAACCCGTGGCTGCTCGCCGTGGCCTTCCTGGGACTGGCCGTCGGGGCCACGATGCTGCCTCTTTCGTCCGATATCGTCCCCTACGCCTTCCTGTTCGACCGGACCGAGGCCAAGAACGACCAACAGAAGTTCCTCTACACGGTGGTCGAGGACTCCGGCGTCTCGCGTGACGAGCTCCAGCCGCTCCTGCCCAAGCTGCGCCCCCTGGAGAAGCAGCTTCCCGTGGCTCTCTTCATCGCGAAGGAGTCGGGCAAGCCGCTGGCGAAGGTGGTCGAGCTGCGCAAGTCCGAGCGCTTCTGGCTCGACGTCATGAACAAGACCGGCGTCAAGCCGGCCGTCCTCTTCGAAGGCGTCCAGGGCAAGTTCCCGGAGCCGTACAAGGCGGCCTGGATCGAGTATCGGATGAAGTTCCGGCCCGAGTTCACCGACGAGCAGATCCGGGAGCTGGTCCTGCTCCAGATCGCCCATCGCGTCTCCGGACAGCCGATGGAGGAGATCGTGAAGGGAGCCTCCAAGGGCAAGACGCCGGAGATGGTCCTGGCCAAGTACAAGGCGCCAAGCGCCGACGCCAGTGCCGCGCCGCTCAAGGCCTCGCAGACGGCGCCTTCACCCAAGGCGAAGGCGAAGGGCAAGAAGGGCGGCGTGCGGGCGCGCTAGCCGACATCGGCCAGAATGTTCTGATGGCCGCGCCCGTGCAATTCCTCCTCCACCACCCCTATGCAATCCTCTTCGGCATCGTGCTGGCCGAGCAGCTCGGCGTGCCCCTGCCGTCCGTTCCGGTGCTTCTGGCCGCGGGCGCCCTTGCCGGCCTGGGCAGGATCGGCGCGAGCTCGGCCCTCGGCCTCGCGGTTCTCGCCACCCTGATCGCGGACCTCGCCTGGTTCGAGGCCGGGCGCCGCCGCGGCAACAAGGTCTTGCGGTTCGTATGCAAGGTCTCCCTGGAGCCGGACTCCTGCGTCCGGCGCACCGAGGACGTGTTCTCGCGCTACGGCCCGCGCTCGCTGCTGTTCGTCAAATTCGTGCCCGGCCTCGGGTTGATGGCGGTCACGCTGGCCGGCGCGTTCGGGCTCAAGCGCCGGCGGTTCCTCCTCTACGACCTGCCGGGGGCGGCGGTATGGGCCGGCGCCTACCTCGCGCTGGGATACGTGTTCAGCGCGCAGCTCGAGCGCGCGATCGAGTCCGTCCGGCGCCTCGGATTCACCGTGGTCGGTCTCGTCGCCGGCCTGATCGCGCTCTGGCTGATGTGGAAGTACTTCCAGCGCGAGCGGTTCATCCGCGAGATCTCCATGGACCGCATCAGCCCCGGCGAGCTGCAGCGGAAGCTGGCGGCCGGCGAGCCGATCGCGATCGTGGACCTGCGACATCGCCTGGATTTCGACGCGGACCCGCGCACGCTGCCGGGCGCGCTGCGCCTCGACGCGGCCGAGCTCGAGCAGCGTCACCAGGAGATCCCGCGCGACCGCGACGTCGTCCTCTACTGCACCTGACCGAGCGAAGCCACGAGCGCCCGGGTGGCGCTCCTGCTCCGGCGTCGGGGAGTCTCGAGGGTGCGGCCGCTGGCCGGAGGCTTTCTCGGATGGCGGGAGGCGGGATTCCCGCTCGAAGGCGGCGCCCCGCCCGGGACCTGATCCAGCCCTCAGCTCTCGACGAGAGCCAGATGGCGCCGCATGCCGGCGGCGATGAGCCCGTAGGCCAGGATGTAGGCGGCGTGCACGAACGGGTCGAGGCCCGTCTTGCCGAGCGCGGTGAAGTACGCGAACAGCACGTCACCCGCGCACATGAACACGAAGCCGGACAGGACGATCATCCAGGCTGTCCCCACGCTGCCGCCCCGGAAGCGCCAGGTCATGCGCAGGAGGATGGCCAGCGGGACGAGCAGGGCCAGGTCCAGGAGCGGATAGGCGGCGCTGAGCGCTTTCTGGGCGGGGGGAAGGTCCGACAGCACCACCGGGCGGAGCACGATGAACGCGAGCGCCGCGCAGACCACGACGGTCACGACGAGAAGAGTGGCGCGCTCGGTCCGCGAGCCCATCGGATATCCCGCTTCGTTGTAGGCGCGCAGGAACTGCACCAGAGCCGCTCCCACCAGCGGATAGGCCAGCACGTAGAAGAGGTCGCCGGCCGAGGGGAACGGGCTCTCCTGGCCGGTGAGCTGATAGCGCGCCAGCACGGCCTGCCCCAGCACGTTGCAGGCGAGGCCGGACGCGACCAAGGTCCA
>QHVP01000291.1 GCA_003222295.1 Acidobacteriota bacterium
AAACGGAGATGTGCTGGCCGCACCCTGGTCCCCGCGAAATAGATCAAAAACGCGCGTCAGCCGTCGCCAATAGGTCAAAGCGACGTAGGACATGTCCATCGTCGAATTCACGGCCGAGGCAAACCGCGCCAATCGCGATGAAGCGATCAAGCAGGGCGTCGAGTATTACGTGATGAAGCCCGATTTCGCGCGGCTCATGCACGTTGTCGCGCACGCCGCGGGCCGATAGGTATACTCCGGACATGGAGCTGCGCGGCGCGTCTGCTCTCGTTACCGGGGCCGGCCGCGGTATCGGGCGCGCGATCGCCCTGGCCCTGGGACGCGCGGGCGCCTCCGTGACCGGCGTCGCGCGCACGGCTGCCGATCTCGAGTCCCTCGCCTCCGAGATCCAGCGCGCCGGGGGCCGCGCCGCTTCCTACACGGGCGACGTGCGCGATCCCGCCGTCTGCGCGGGCGCGATCGCGCGGGCGCGCGAGGCGCACGGCCGCCTGCAGATCCTGGTCAACAACGCCGGGGTCGGCGCGCACGCGCCGGTCGCGGAGACGACCGACGACCAGTGGCAGCGCATCCTCGACACGAACCTCACGGCCGTCTTCCGCTTGACCCGAGCCGCCCTCCCTCAACTCACGCAAGGAGGCGGCCACATCTTCATGATCTCGTCCCTGGCCGGAACGAACCCGATCGCGGGCATGGCCGCCTACTGCGTCAGCAAGGCGGCCCTGGATCACTTCGCTGCCTGCCTGATGCTCGAGATCCGGCCGCAGGGGGTGAAGGTCACGACCCTCGCTCCAGGCTCGGTCGACACCGGTTTCGGCGGCGAGTCGCGTTCGGGCGACGCGTCCTGGATGCTGCGCGGCGACGACATCGCGGCGGCCGTGCTCGACCTGCTGCGCACCCGCGACGACGCGCTCCTGAGCCGCGTGGAGATGCGGCCCCTGCGCCCCGCCCGCCGTCCGTGATCCGCGGGGCGGCGCGAACGGCCTGGCGGGCCTTCCTGCGCTACCAGGATCACAACGGACCCGACCGCGCCGCCGCCGTCGCCTACTACACGCTGATGTCGCTCCTCCCGATGCTGATCTTCCTGATCTCCGTCGGCGTGGCCGTCGTGGGCTCGTTCGAGAAGGCCTACCGCGGCACCCTGTTCCTCATCAGCGGCGTCGTCGTCCACCTCGACCAGCACACGCTCGATGCCCTGCGCACGTTCGTCGAGCGGTCCCTCGCCTTCCGTTTTCCCGCGCTGTTCCTCCTGGCCTGGACCTCGCGCCGCATCTTCGCGTCACTCTTCTCCGCGCTCGAGCGGATCTTCGGCGTGCCCGGGCGGAGCTTCGCCAGGGGCAACCTGTTCGCTCTAGGGATGGTGCTCGTCACGGGCGCCGGCCTTCTGATCACGATGGTCGCGACCATGACGATCGCGACCGCGGAGGGGCTGGTCACGCGGTTCATCGGGCCCGAGACGGGTGGGGCGCTGCACGCGCTCGTCGGCAACTTCGTGACCGTCGTCGTGCCCATCGTGATCACCTTCAGCTTCTTCTTCCTCATCTATCGCGTGGTGCCGCGGCGCGTGGTCTCGACGGTGCACGCGGCCAAGGGCGCGCTCATCGCGACCATCCTCTGGGAGGCGGCCAAGCACGGGTTCGCGTACTACCTGCGCAACCTGACGCGGGTCGCGGGTCTGTACGGGACGCTCGAGGGCGTCATCGTGCTCGCCCTCTGGCTGGAGCTGTCGGTCTCCATCATCTTTTATGGCGCGGAGGTCGTGGCCCTGCTGATCGGAGCCCCTCGGTCACGGCGCATGCCTGAGATCACGGCCCCAGTGACCTCAGCCGTATCGATTTAGCTCAATACGAAAAAAAGACGAAGGTGCGGACCTGGGCCGACGGGGTGCCGCGATAGCCTTCCGTCCCTGGAGGCGAACCGTGGTAATTCTCGAATCGGCGGCGGCCACCGTGCTCATCCTTGGCAGTGCCCTCATCCTTCGCGCGTGCTGGCGGGTCGACCAGCGGGACGTGACGCCTTTGCGTCGCCGCACGGCCTGGCGGAAGAGTCTTCCCGTCGCGCACAAACGCGCGGCCTGATCGGGCCGCACAATTCGCGCCGCTGCGCCGGGGTGGTAGCATGAGCGTTGCCTGACCCTGTGGTGCAGAGGCCCAGCACGCCAGCCTTTCACGCTGGAGATCGAGGGTTCGAATCCCTCCAGGGTCGCCACCACCCCTTAGACCTACACGACCCGGTCGTGAGTTGAGCGTCCCCGGGGCGGCACTCAGAGCCAAGCACCCATTCACGCGCGTGGTACACTCCGACTCCCTGCATGGGTTGGCAATGCTGGGGGGGTCCGTCGATGTCTTCGCCCTGGGCCGCCGTCGACCTTCTCATGCGCGAGCTTGGCTCGCTGCGCAGTGACGCGCGAACGCTGGCTCCCGCGACCAGCGACTCGATCACGGCTGAAGTCGAGTGGCTGATCGCGAGCGCCGCGCAAGCGGTCGATGACACGATCACCGGCCCCGACAGCGAGACGCTTCTGCTCGGAGCGTGCGCGGCCATCGTCGAGGCGCGCGAACGAATCACCGCCATGCGCGCCACCACGTCCCGGTCGGAGACGCTCGTCAAGCGCAGCGTAGAGCTGCGAAGGCAGTCGGCGCGGCTCCTCTACGATTCGATCCGAGGTGGCACGGGCGACAAGCTCGCCGAATAGGCGGCCCCCCTAGTCTTCGCTAACTCTCCTCATTCGTAACGAAGGGCGACGAGGGGGTCGACGCGCGTGGCGCGGCGGGCGGGGACCCAGCAGGCCACGAGACCCGTGAGGAGCAACACCGCCGCGACCGAGGCCAGGGTCACGGGATCGTAGGGCGAGACTCCCCAGAGCTGGCTGGCGATGACCCGCGAGAGGGCAAGGCTGACGAGGAGCCCGATGGCCAGGCCCAGGACGACGAGCCGAGCGCCCATGCGGATCACGAGCTGGAGCACGTCGGTCGGGCGTACTCGCAGCGCCATCCGGATGCCGATCTCGTGGGTCTGGCGCGAGGCGGTGTAGGAGATCACGCTGTAGACGCCGATGGTGACGAGGACGAGGCCGATGGTCGCGAAGATCGCCATCATCAGGAATGCGAAGCGGGGTCCCGCGTACGAGAACTGGCTGATGAAGCCCTCCATGGAGCCGGTGAAGGTCAGCGCCACGTTGCGGTCGGTGGCCCAGATCTCGCGCCGCACCGCGCTGAGCATGAGCAGGGGATCGTTGATCGTCCTCACGAGAACGCCGCGCTCCCCCGAGCCGGTGACGGTGTAGGGCACCCATGCCTCGGGAAGGGGCGGCTCCTCCAGGCCCTGGTTCTTGGCGTCCTTGACCACTCCGATCACCTCGAACGAGGGGTCCTCCACCTTGTCCGGGAAGGTCGCGAGCTCGGCCAGGCGGCTCCGTTGCCCGATGGGGCAGGCGTCTTGCCGAGATACTTCCGGGCGAAGGTCTGGTTCACCACCGCCACCTTGCGCGCGCCGCTCACCTCGGCTTCGTTGAACGTCCGGCCTTCGAGGAAGGCGATCCGCACGACCGCGAAGTATCCTTCGCTGCAGAGCTGGACGACCGCATTCCACTTCTCCGGATCCGTCTTCCCCGCGACCTCGACCTCGCTCCGGATTCCGCCGTAGGGCGGGAGGGTGCTGGTCTCCGTGGCTTCCACCACTCCGGGCAACGCCTTCAGCCTGGCCAGGAGCGGCCGGTAGAAGCCGGCCAGTTGCTCGGCGGTCTTGTAGCGGTCCTGGGGCAGCGGAAGCCGCGCCACCAGGACGTGATCGGGAGACAGGCCCAGCTCCACGTCGCGCAGGGCCACGAAGCTTCGCATCAGCAGCCCGGCGCCGACCAGCAGGGCGAGACTGAGGGCGACCTCCAGCACCACGACCGCGTCGCGCAACCGGCCGCGGCGAAAGCCGCCGGTCGTGCCCTTGCCGCTGTCCCGGAGAGGCTCGACGAGGTCCCGCCGGGACGCGTGCAGCGCCGGGACCAGGCCGAAGACGAGGGCGGTCACGACCGCCACCGCCAGCGTGAAGAGCAGGACGCTTGCGTTCAACCGGATGACCGCTTCCGCGGGAATGATCCGTGGCGGAATCACGGCGACGAGGGCCTTGAGCCCGCCCCAGGCCATGAGCGCGCCCAGAGTGGCGCCTCCCAGGGCGAGAACGAGGCTTTCCACCAGGAGCTGGCGCACGAGCCGCCAGCGACTCGCGCCCAGGGCGGCCCGGATGGCGAACTCCTTCTCGCGCGCGGTGGCCCGGGCGAGGAGGAGATTGGCCACGTTGCCGCAGCCGATGAGGAGGAGCAGGCCGACGGCGGCCAGGACGATGAAGAGGGTGGCCCGGAAGCGTCCGACGACCATGTCGGCCAGCGACTGGACTTCCATCTTGAAGTGCTTCGGATAGTCCTTCGGGTACACCGTGGCCAGTCGGTGGCTCACGACCTCCAGGTCCGCTTCCGCCTGGGCGACCGTGACCCCGGGTCTCAGATCGCCGAGCAGGAACCAATAGCGCCGGAACGGGGCTCCCGCCGCTTGGTCCGCGCGGCTCGGCTTTTCGGGTATCCAGAGGTCGGCATCGCCCCAGGCGAAGCGGGGAGGCA
>QHVP01000292.1 GCA_003222295.1 Acidobacteriota bacterium
CTTGGCGCGCTCGGCCCGCAGTTTCAGGATCTCGGTGATGATCGCCTTGTTGTCGTGCGCGTCGCCGTGGTCGCCGCGACTGTAGTACGTCCTCCAGACCTTCTCGCGCAGGTCGCGGCGGTCGGAATAGGTCAGGAAGGGCTCCATGCTCGACCGCGTGTTGGTGATGGCCCACTTGCCCTTCTGGCCGCGTTGCTCGGCCGCGGCAGCGGCGGCGGAACGCAGCGATTCGGGCAGGCCGGCCAGATCCGACTCCTTGTCGAGGAAGAGGACGTAGTCGGCCTCGTCCGCGAG
Source organism: Acidobacteriota bacterium (assembly GCA_003222295.1). Taxonomy (GTDB): domain Bacteria; phylum Acidobacteriota; class Vicinamibacteria; order Fen-336; family Fen-336; genus AA29. The sequence continues at coordinate 295 of QHVP01000292.1, forward strand.
CAGGTTCTGGCTGAACTTCGTGTAGAGGGAGGCCAGGCGCTGGTTGATCTCGGACATGCGCTTCTTGGCCGCCGCGTCGAGCTTCGCCCCCGCGCGCACGAAGTTGGTGTAGTCGAGCCAGACCAGGCGCCTTTGCTCCGCGGTCAGCGTCCCCTTCTCGCGCGCGTCGTAGACGGCGGCGATGCGCTTGAAGAGCTTCTCGTTCTGGGTGATCTGGTCGGAGAAGGCGGCCAGCTTGGGCGCCATCTCCTCCTCGACCTTCTGGAAGTCCGGTGTGCTCATGGTCGAGCTGTAGATCCCGAAGATGTTGCTCACGCGGTCGAGGGCTCGTCCGGAGCGCTCGAGGCCCACGATGGTGTTCTCGAAGGTCGGCGGGGCGGGGTCATTCGCGACCTTGTCGATCTCCGCCAGGGCCTCCGTCATCGCCGTCTCCAGCGCCGGCTTGAACTGTTCGACCTTGACCTTGTCGAACGGCGGCACGCCCCCGTAGGGGCCGCTCCAGGGTGCGAGCAAGGGGTTCGGCACGTTGGCCTCGGGGGCGGTCGCGGCCAGGGCCGTTCCCGCGGCGACGAGCGCGGCCAGCCCCGCGCCCGCGAAAGACGCGATCAGCATGAATGGCACTCCAGTATCCTGAGAAGACGGCGGTCGGCCCGAAACGGGGCCGGCTCCCATTCTACCGCAGCGCGGGAGAGGCCGGAATCCATTCTGGGCGGCGGCCGGACCACGCCTCTCTCGCGGTTGCTACATTGATGGCAGGGGCGGGGGACGAGATGACGGAGCCGAACGTATCGGAGGAGACGGTGCGCGGGGGCCTCAGCGAGTCCGAGATGCGCGACAACGTCATTCGACTGGCCTTCGGCGGCGATCCCACGCGGTACGAACAGTTCTGTGAGGCGATCCGCGGCGCGATACCGCCCGGCACCGCCGCCGTGCTGCGCGGCAGCGCCGTTACCGGTGTCCGTCACGGAGACAAAGCCCCCTTCGACGCGGACGGCCCGGGCACCAGCGACCTGGACCTGACCCTCGTGGGCGCGGAGGCGGTGGCCCTCTACAAGCTCGAGGGTTTCTTCATCCCCAAGATCCACTCGCGGCCGGTGAGCGAGAAGGACCCCGACATCGCGCCCGGCCTCCTACCGCTGCGCGACCGATTGATGAAGATGGTGGGCCGGCCGGTCAACATCCAGGGGACACGCGACTGGGTCATGTACCTGCGCGAGCACGTCATGGGCCAGCCGTACCTGACCCTCTGCGGCAAACTCGAGACCCCGTGACCTTGCGCCTGCTGACCTACAACATCCGTTACGGCGGGGTGGGGCGGGTGGGCGCCATCGCTTCCGTGGTCAAACAGTGCGCCCCCGACGTGGTCGTCCTGCAGGAGGCCACACGGCCCGAGGTCGTCGCGCAGCTCGCGGCGGCGACGGAGATGCCCGTTTGGGCGACCGACCCCGCGCATTCCGTGGGGTTCATGAGTCGCCATCAGGTCCGCCACGCGTGGCACCGCCCGCCCGCGAGCCGGCGCGCCTTCCTCGAGCTCGTGCCCGAGGGCGCGCCCTTCCGCATCTTCGGCGTGCACCTGAGCGCCGTGCATTCGAACTGGACGGAACGGCGGCGGGTGCGCGAGCTGCGGGCGATCCTGGCCGGCATCGCGGAGCACCAGCACGGCTTCCACGTCGTGACCGGTGACTTCAACACCATCGCCCCCGGCGAGACCCTCGACATCCAGAAGCTGCCGCCGCGCCTGCGCGCTTTCGTGTATCTCACCGGCCGCACCATTCGCTGGGAGACCATCCAGATCATGCTCGACGCGGCCTACGTCGACGGCTATCGCGCGCTGCATCCGGAGGAGGGCGGGCTCACCTTCCCGGCCTTCGACCCGCACGTGCGTCTCGACTACGTGTTCCTGCCCTCCGCCTTCGCGCCCCGGCTCAAGAGCTGCGCGGTCGTCAACGGCACGCCGGTGATGACGGCGGCATCGGACCACCTGCCGGTGGTGGCCGACCTCGAGGTCGACTAGCTCGACACTCATTCCGGCCGGCCCTTGAGCCGCCGGAGGATCCGGCGGTCGCGCCGGTCGGGCGCGGTCGCGGGCGTCGTGGCCCGGTAGGCACGCTCGAAGTCCCGCACCTCGAGCTGCTCCGGCGTCGGCGCCGGGGTGCGGTCCTCGTAGAGCTCCCGCGCTTCCGCCTTGGGAACGTGCTTGCTCGCCACTCCGCGGACGATCACGGTCTGCCGGCGTCCCGCGCCGCGTGTGATCACGATCGCGTCGCCCGGCCGCACGATGCGGTTCGGCCGCGCCGAGTCGCCGTTGACGTCGACCTTCCCGCCGCGGCAGGCCCGCTGCGCCTCGGATCGCGTCTTGAAGAGGCACGCGACGTCGAGCCAGAGGTCGATCCGCTCGCCAGCGCCACCACGGTCCGTCATCCCCACGATCCTAGCTCAGCGCGCGCGCCGCCTCTTGCGTCGCGAGGGCAGGGGCGGCAGGGGCCGTGTCGCCCAGGCCGGTGCGGGTTGTGGGTCGGGCGTCAGGCCGTTGAAGTCCGCGAGCTCGATGACGCGGCCGCCGCGCCTTCGCAGCAGCTTGCCCGCGGAGGTGAAAACGTGCTCTCCGGCGCGGTCGCGCCCGGACCATTCCTTGTCCGGCAGGTGGTCATTCAAGAAGAAGCCGCCGGTGTCGGCCCTGGATCCGCTCACGGCTTCGAGACCCACCAGCGGATGGTCGGGATGGGTGGTGAGGGGAAGGCCCGTCCACAGGGCGACCTTGCGCTGGCCCACGAACCGCCCTCCGCCGCCCCACGTATCGCCGTGGGGCCAGAGCACGAGCGCGTGCAGCCACGGAGGCCGGCTCACCGCCGTCCAGGTGCCCTTGTAGCTCGTGAACCACCGCGAGCCCTGCAGCCTCGCCGTCCGGGGAGACATCGCAGCGCTCCTCGTAGATGCGGCCCCGGAGCCAGGCGCCATGCTCGAACCGGTCTTCGTCCGTGTGCCATCGGATGAGGTGATACCAGGCCGCGGGCCCGCGGCGGAGGATCACGCCCACCGGCGCCTCGCGGGCGAGGATGACGAAGAGCCGGCAGGGCGGCGACTTCATCGCGGTGACGGCGTCACGCTGGGGCTTGGCCAGGGGCGCGGGGTAGGGGAACCGGAAGGCGGGTGGATCAGCTCCTCGTGACGAAAGGCAGCGAGCGCGTCGCACTCTCCCTCGAACTTCCCGAGGAAGGCCAGCTCTCCCTGGAAGTTCTCGGCGTCCAGCTTCCGGTCGTAGAGCGCGACGCGCTCTCCGTGCGTGTCGCGCACCCGGTAGAGGTAATACGTGTCGTTCTTGCCCTTGAGGCTCTTCAGGATTCCCTTGGCCACGCAGCCGGGGTCGAAGGAGAATCCCGATCCCGGTGGTATCTTCGGGCCCGGGCGGTAGGGAGCCATCTCCGCGACCGTGGGCGCGCCGCCCGGGGCGGGCTTGGTCTTCTCGGAATCGGGGAGTCCGAGGGATTTGCGCACGGAGTATTCCTCGCCGCGAACCGTCGTCGATACGGGGAAGCACGGCCTGCCTTCTTGTGTGGCCTTCTTGCACGGATCTTCGCGCGCGTCTTCGATCCGGTTCACGACGCGGTCGACGGAGTCGCTCACCGGGCGCGCGGGCGGGGATGCCGACGGTGATGGGCTCGGCGACGGGGAAGGAGAGGGCGGCGTCGCGGCGAGGACCACGAAGAGCCAGGCCCGGCCAGCCGCCATGCGTTCAGATGCTCCCGACCCGTTGTCGTGTCTCGGTGGACTGCACGATCCTTTGGACGATGAAGCAGGTCCGAAAGACGGGCCGCTTATATAGTACGTGGGTGAAGTCGGCACGTGCGTTGTGGGTCTTCCTTGCCTGTGCCCTGGGCGCCGCTACCGCGGCCCCCGCCCAGCCCCCACCCACTTTCCCGACCAAGGTCGAGCTCGTCACCGTGGACGTCGTCGTGGTCGACGACAAGGGCGCTGCCGTCCCGGGTCTCACCCGCGATGACTTCGTGATCGAAGAAGACGGGCGGCCGCAGCCCATCGTCAGCTTCGAGGCGGTCGTGGCGGAGGCGCCGCCGGAGACCCCGCCCACGACCAAGCCCGCGGTCGTCGCCACCAACGACGTCGAGCGCCCGCGCATCGGCCGCGCCTACGCCCTCGTCCTGGACGATCTGGGTCTCGACGTCGGCGCCACGGTGGGTGCGCGGCGCGCCGTGACCTCGTTCCTCGAGCGCTCGGTCCGCGACGGGGACGAGGTGATCCTGGCCGCGACCAGCGGCGATGCGTGGTGGAGCGCCAGGATCCCGGAAGGGCGGGCCGATCTGCTGGCCATTGCCGCGCGCGTGAAATCGCGCGGTGGAAGCGTCTCGCAGGCCTTCGAATACATGACGGAATCCGAGGCCTATCTCATCACCCGCGGCACTGCCCTCTCCAGCCAGATCGTCGAGCGCGTGGTGAGCCGATGGACGCTCGCCCACGTCTGCCTCGAGCGCGATCCCGGCTGTCCGGGCAAGGTCGTGGCCCGCGCAGGTCAGGTCGATGCGGAGCGCAGGATGCGCACGCAGGCCGTTCTCGCGGCGGTTCGCCGCGTGATCGACGCCCTCGCCTCCGTGCGCGGGCGGAAGTCGCTGCTGCTGTTCTCGCGCGGGTTCCTGGAAGACGCCGAGCTGCGGCCCCACGATGTGGTCGCGGCGTCGCGCGAAGCGAACACCGCCGTCTACTTCGTGGACGCTCGCGGCCTCATCGTCGGGCCGGGAAGCGCCTCCGCCGATTCGGTCAGCGCTCCCGCTGCGGCCGACGTCGGGGGGATGACGTTCGAGGACACCGTGCTCGAGTCCCTGGGATCGCAGGCCCTGGCCGAAGACACGGGCGGCTTCTCCATCCGGAACTCGAACGACCTCGCCGCCGGCGCGGAGCGCATCGCCGCCGAATCGCGCATCTTCTACATGCTCGGGTTCGAGGCCCCGGCCGGAAAGCGTCC
>QHVP01000031.1 GCA_003222295.1 Acidobacteriota bacterium
CCGAGGCATCGTCCGTGCGATAGAACCGAGCGCGGTTCGCGCCCGTGTCGCTCTGGTTGCCGACGCCCACGTACATACGCGTATTCCCGTTGGCGAGGGTGGTGACGTCGAACTCCGCGCGGTCAGTGCTCCGGGTGCCGTTGAGCGGGGTCTTAATCTGAGTCCATTTCACGCCGTTATCGATCGAGCGCCAGATTCCCTGCGAGAACTCGTTCACATAAATGACGTCAGGATGCGTGGGATCGACGCGGACGGTGGTCGAACCGCGAGCCGTCGCCACCGCGACGATCGGCCGGATGAGCGTGAAGGTGGCCCCCGTCTGCCGATAGAGGCCGCGGGTGACGAGCGGATGCCCGGTCGCCGAGCAAGTTGCCAGCGTTGTCCAGCGCCATCTGTCCAATCGCCCGCTGGAAGAAGATGTCGCTCCCGGGGACGAGGGTCCAGGTCTGGCCGCCGTCCGTCGTCTTGTAGATGCCCACGCCCGCTTCCGAATCGCCCGAGGCATTCGGCTCGCCCGTGCCGGCGTACAGCGTGTTTCCGGAGGCATCCTTCGGATCGATGAGCAGGGAACCGATCGCGTTGATCCCGAACCCGCCGGAGACGAATCGCCAGTTCGAGCCCTGAAGCGCCTTGTCGGTGCGCCAGACGCCGCCTCCCGCCGCCGCGACGTACAGCGTGCATTGATTCTGGGTGCAGCTCGGCGCGATCGCCATCGCCGTCACGCGGCCGCTCGCGACGTACTGCGCCCCATCGAAGAGGAACGGGTTGAGCACCGCGGGGTAGGTCGCCTTGCTGGGGCCGATCAACTGCCAGGAGCCGGCCGAAGGCGCGCTCGCATTGAGCGCGGCCCAGCCGCTGCGGGCATTCAGGGTGGCCTCTCCCGGCACCTCGGCCGCGGGATATGCCCGCAGCAGGTAGGCTTCGACCTCGGGCGTGTAATCCGGCCAACGGGACTCGTTGGGCCCGATGAGCGCTCGCTTGTTGTCGCCCGGCTGCCTATCCGGGTCGCCGTCCTTGAAGACGAAGGACGGCCACGATCACGGCGGCGACGCCCACCGCGGCCATCGTGGTCAGGCGCAGGTGCGAGACGCGCGTCCTCGGAGTCTTGTCCATAACACTTCCTTCCGCGTGATTGAAGGGGACGAGCATCGGCATTGGCTCACGCCGCGGCGGCGGCCAAGCCGCGGACGGGGCCTTTAAAGTGTGAATCCAGGAGGGTGCGTAAAGGCTACTCCCTTCCCGGGGCGCGGTCAAGAACGGGGCGGCAGATTTCCGGGCTTGCCGATCGGGCGTGCGTCACGGATTCACGGCGACCGCTGCCGGGGCCGCGGCCGCCCGCGCCTCCAGGGCCGCCATCCGCCTGGTCTCGTCGAACGCGCCTTCGCTGCGGCTGATGACGAGGGTGGCCACGCCGTTGCCGATGAGGTTCGTGATCGCGCGCGCCTCGGACATGAAGCGATCGACGCCCAGGAGGAGGGCAATCCCCTCCACGGGCACGACCTTCATGGCCTGCAGTGTGCTGGCCAGCACGATGAATCCGGAGCCCGTGACGCCCGCCGCGCCCTTCGAGGTCACCATCAGCACGGCCAGGATCCCAAGCTGCTGGCGCAGGGAGAGGTCGACGCCGTAGACCTGGGCCAGGAAGACGGTCGCCATCGACAGGTAGATCGAAGTGCCGTCGAGGTTGAACGAGTATCCCGCTCCAGCTTCTCGAGCATCCCCGGCAGCGCGGCCTCGGACGAGGACGTCCCGAGCACGATGAGGATCTCCTCGGAGATGTACTTGAGGAAGGTCCAGAGGCGGAACCCGTAGGCGCGGGCGATGAGGCTGAGCACCCCGAAGATGAAGAGGAACATCGTGAGGTACACGTCGAGCATCAGCCGGGCCAGCGGCCAGAGCGTGCGCAGGCCGAAGTTCCCCACCGTGAAGGCCATGGCCCCGAAGGCCCCGATGGGCGCCACCTTCATGACGATGGCGACGATCCGGAAGAAGACGTGCAGGGTGGTGTCGAGCACCGCGGCCAGGGGACGGCCGCTCTCCCCCAGGCCGGTGAGGGCGACCCCGAACAGCACGCTGAAGAACACGATCTGCAGGATGTCACCCTCGGCGAAGGCCTCGATCGCGCTGGAGGGCACGATGTGGGTGAGGAACTCGGTGAACGTGAGCGCCTTGCCCTGGGCGGTGAGGCTCGAAGCGTCGCCGCCCGCGACGCTGGTGGCGGCGAGGCCCGCCCCGGGCCGGGTGACATTGACGACGATGAGCCCGATGGCCAGCGCGAACGTCGTCACGATCTCGAAATAGAGGAGCGCCTTCCCGCCCACCCGGCCCACCTTCTTGAGGTCGGCGATGTTCGAGATGCCCAGCACGATGGTGAGGAAGATGATCGGCCCGATGACCATCTTCACCAGCTTCACGAAGGTGTCGCCCACCGGGCGCAGGGCGCGTCCCAGCGGCGGATCGGCCGCGCCCACCAGCGCGCCCAGGGCCACCGCGCAGAGGACCTGGAAGGTGAGGTTGCCGGCGAGGCGTTTCATTCGCGGCTCAGGGATAGAGGGTCAAGAGATAGGGCGCGCCGATGCCGAGCAGCACGGCCAGGAAGAAGAGGCCGAAGAAGAGGCCGAGCGACCAGAAGGCCCGGCGCGAGATGTAGCCGGTGGCGTAGTAGACGGGGGCGGGTCCGGTCGCGTAGGGCGTGATCACGCCCATCATCCCGAGGGAGTAGCAGGCCAGCATCACGAACGGCCGGATCGGCATTCCGGGCACGGCCAGGCCCGCGGCCAGGAGCACGGGGAGGACGGCGGTCGTGTGCGCGGTGACGCTCAGGGCCTGGGCGGCCGCCCGCGCCAGCCAGGCGACGAAGCCGACCTTGTTCATCCCGTCCGCGAGCGCCACCAGCGTGGCGAGCAGGACCAGCGTGCTCCAGCCCATGCGGTTGCCGGTGACGTCGTCCCAGCTCACGATGCCGAGCAGCAGCATGAGCGCGATGGCGATCAAGGCGACGGTGGTGGGCTCGAGCACCGCCCCTCCGAACACCCACACGAGGACGGTGACACCGGAGAGCGCGCCCATCTGCCACTCGCGCGCGGTCACGGGCCCCATCTGCTGCAGCTCCCCCACCGCCCACACCGGTACCTCGCGGCTGTGCTTCACCTCCGGCGGGTAGACCTTGTAGACGAGCCAGGGAACGCTGGCGACGAGGACGGCCGCCATGGGCAGGAAGCCCTTCACCCATTCCGACATCGTGATCGTCCGGCCGGTGGCGGCCGCGACCATCCCCACTAGCGGCGAAGGCGACCCACATGACGTAGGCCCCGAGGCGGCGCGCGCTGGGGCCGGGCTGCGATCCGTACAGGGGCGGGATGTTGCGCAGGACGGGGTAGAGGACGCCCGCGCTGCGCGCGGTGTTGGAGGGAGTGAAGGGCGCCAGCGTGACCTCGGCCAGCATGATCGCGTAGCCGAGGCCGAGGGTGTTCCCGCCCAGGGTCCGCACCAGCTCGAGCGCGATGCGCCGGCCCAGGCCCGTCTTCTCGTACCCCTGGGCCAGGACGAAGGCGGCGAAGACGAGCCAGACCGTGCCGTTCGCGAAGCCCGAGAGCGCCCACCGGAGGGAGCCCTCGGCGTCGGGAACCACCAGCCGCGTGGCCGCCGCCACGGCCATGCCGACGAACCCCACCGCGGCCGCGGGCAGGGGCTCGACGATCAGGGCGGCGATGACGCCCGCGAACAGCGCGAAATAGCGCATCGAGTGCGGCGTGAGGCCGGTGGGCACGGGAAGCAGGCTGGCGGACGCCACGACCG
>QHVP01000293.1 GCA_003222295.1 Acidobacteriota bacterium
ATCAAGGACCTGGAGGCGGACGCGGCGCGGAGCTATGCCGGCTTCATGGACGAGATGCGCGGCTGGCGCGTCGTTCTCTCGAGCCTGTCCGCGACCGTGCTGCTCGTCGGCGGAGTCGGGGTCCTCTCCGTGATGCTGATCTCGTTCGCGGACCGCAAGTACGAGATCGGACTCCGCAAGTCGCTCGGTGCCTCGGACGGGCAGATCCTGGTCCAGTTCCTGCTCGAGGCCCTCGTGCTGGCCGCCCTCGGCGCCTCGGCCGGCACCGCCGGAGGCGCGGCGCTCTGCCGCGCCCTCTCGCCCATGTTCCCGTGGGGGCTGATCGTCAACCCCTACGGTTTGGCCACCGCCTGGGCCGTCGCCTTGTCGCTCGCGCTCGTGTTCGGCCTCTACCCGGCCATCCGCGCCTCGCGTCTGTCGCCCATGGAGGCCATGCGCTGAGCACCGTTCACAGAGCGACGCGCTGTGGACGACCCGATAACGGAGCGGCCCGCCGTCGGGGCTCTCGGCACGCCTGATCGGGCGCGGGATGCACACGAACTCGGTGCGCATCTCGTCGGCGGACAGGCGCACCTTTGCGTAGCCGTGGGCGCCCAGGTCAACGAATTCCAGGTGCGGCGCGAGCGAGGGGTTGGACAGCGCGTGAGCGCGGGCGAGGTCCCGGCTCTTCGCATACTCGAGGCATGAGCGCACGCCGTGCCTGAGGAGCATGTTGAACGTCCACTCCGGCTTCGCCCCGTCGGGACGGTCCGCGAGGAAGAGCGGCCGCAACGGCTGGTCCTTGGGGAAGTTGTGCTCGTTCCCCTCCATCGCGCCCGGGCTGGAGAGGGAGGCGCCCACGAAGGCGAGCCCGACAGGCTCGAAAGCCTTGGGGGGAAGAGCCTTCGCCGCGTAGCCGGCCCAGAAGCTGTGCAGGTCGCCGGACACGATCGCGTAGCCCGTGATCTTCGCGTCGCGGACGAGGTCGTAGATCTCGCCGCGCTCGACGTAGGCGCTGCTGTGGTCGGCGCCGCCCATGCTGGCATAGCCGGCCGGCCAGGGTACGGTGAGCCCGGGGGGCAGGTTCTGCGGGTCGGCGCGATGGTCGAGCGTGCCCTGCGAGTTCCCCCAGATCTTCCAGGTCGCGGACGAGGCACGCAGCCGGTCCTTGAACCAGGCCTTCTGCTCGGCGCCCAGGATCGTCTGCGGCGGCGCGTCCTTCCGCGGGTTCTTGACGCTCTTGTCCCCGAAGCGGATCTCGGCGGGAGGGTGTCCTCCGTCGTAGGCGCGGCCGCCGTCGAGGACCTGCATCAGCTCCTCGGGGAACATGCTCGCGAACTCCTCGCCGCCCAGCTCGCTGAGCGAGGGATCGCTGAACGGGTCCCCGCTCCGATAGCTGTGCTGGTCGGTGATGATGAGGTCCAGGTGCCGGCCGTAGCGGAGCGCGCGGTAGGCCTTGAGGCTGTTGATGGCGATCCGGTTGTTCGGCTCGTCACCCAGGCCATCGGCATCGAAGCGCTCGATCTTGACGTCCTTCACGGCCGGGGGGTCGAACGTGTCCAGCGAGGTGCTGTTCGGCCGGGTCACGCGCGCCGGCAGGTACTCGAACCACGCCTGGTTGGCGGCGACCTTGACGGTCTGGCCGGGCCGCTCGAACGAGGCCGCCTTCACGATGCTCTGCCATCCCATCCACGAGAACTCGTGGTTGTCCCACATGCAGACGAAGGGCCAGCGGGCGCGCGCGTCCTGGAGGTCGGGGTCCTTGAGGTAGCCCTTGTAGACGGCGCGATAGCCCTCGAGGGTCAGTGGGAAATGGACCTTGCCGACCTTCCCGGCGTCCGGTATGCGGGCGACCTCGTAGACCGTGCGGTCGTAGCGGGTCTTCAGGTCCTCGGGGTACCAGATCACCTCGTAGATGAAGTCGCCGAGGTGGAGCACGAAGCCGAGCTGGTCGGCGGGCGCGGCCTTCTCGTCCTCGAAGATCATCCGGCGGTAGGCGTTGAGCGTGCCGTCGTTGACGCTCTGGCAGCTCACGAACGCGAAGTTCACTGGCCGCGTGTCGGACGCATCGGGCGAGGTGATCGTTCGACCCACGCGGCTGCCGTTGCCGTCCGCATCGGTGAAGCGATACCAGTAGGTCGTGGCGGGCCGGAGTCCCGCGACCAGCACCCGGCACGTCCAGTCCGCCGCCGCCGACACCGGCGCGGGCGCGGTTGCGACGATGCGCCGGAAGGCCTCGTCCGCGGCCACCTCGACCGTCAGGACGTGCCGTTGGCCGCTATCGAACGGCCGGCGAGTCCACAGGATCACGCTGTGCGGATCCGGGTCGCCCGAAGCGACGCCTTCCGGGAAGAGGTCGCGCCGCTCGCGCCAGCGCGCTAGTGAGGGCCCTTCGGCGCCCGCCCAGGCGAGCGAGGCGCCCATGGCCGCCGCCACCTGGATGAAGTCACGGCGGCTGATCGTCATGATCGAGTCTCCTTCGCTGCCCATTGTGGGCGAAGGAGGCTTCCTACTTCTATCCAGATCCGTGAACGAGCCACGCCGTCGTCGGTGCGCGCCGATGTCCGCCACCGAAGGCTCTGCCGCACGACACGCCCGTCAGGCCCGGGCGCCGACCGTCCAGCACGCCGCCTTGAAGCGGACTTCCGCACCATGCACGTACGGATCGAACGCGGGCCGGACGGTGGCGACGACCCGCGCGCGCAGCTCGTCGTCCGCCTGCTGGAGGATGCGGCCGACGGGGCCCATCTCCGTGAGGTAGGGAACATCGGCTGGATGTCGATCTCGGACCAGCCGCTCTCTTCGAGGATCCGGCGGACGCGGCTCGGCTCCGCGAAAGCGAACTGGCCCGGCTCGCCGGGTCGGCGGGCGGGGAGGTCAGGTAAGAGCGGGGAGGCGACGCGCTCGGCCGTGGTCATGAACGGATTCTCCGCCGCGCTCCGCCACGCGACGAGGCGGAGCAGCGCACCGGCGCTCGCGGCGCGGCGCAGGTTCGCGAAGGCCTCGATCGGGTCGTCGAAGAACATCACTCCGAAACGCGAGACGATCGCGTCGAAGCCGCCAGGTTCCAGCGGGTCCGTCTGGGCGTCGCCGACGATGAAGGTGACGGAGGAGCCCTCCGGCTTCGCGCGCCCTCGCGCGGCGGCGATCATCGCCTCCGAGATGTCGATGCCGGTGGCGCTTCCCGCGCCCAGGCGCCGCGCGACGGCGACCGTAGTGCCGCCCGTCCCGCACCCGACGTCGAGCACCCGGTTCGTCGTCCCGGGCGAGACGGCGTCCGCGAGCAGGTTCTCGATCGGCTGGAACACCCGGTCGATCAGTTCCTGCAACGCGACCCATCCTCGGCCGCCCCCACCGTTCCAGAGCGCCGCCTGCTCACCGGGTCTGGGCCGCTCTCCATCCATGGTCCCTCCTTCTTTTGATTCCATGCCCGTCGTTCCAAGGGCTGCTCCGCCCTTGGATCCAATCGGATGAACGCCGCTCGGGGCTGTCCGTGCTCGGCGACCGCCCTCGGGGATTTTGCAACCCTCCACCTGGCTCTGCCGTACCAAGGGATGGGACATCATGCTCGCACCCTTGCCTGCCGCCGGTCAGGCGTCCGTCAGCCGCCCGCTCGTGCTGTCGCTGTTCGTGGCGAGCTGCCTCCTGTCGGTGGTGTCCTGGTACACCACGCAGCAGGGCATGGCGCTCTACCTGTCCCCCTGGTTCTCCCTCCTGGCCTCGCTGGGCGTCCAGTCGTCGCTCGTGCTCGTCGCGTGGCTCATCGGTTTCAACCGGAGCAGGCAAGTGCTCCTGGTCGCCGTCTACGCGATCACGGCCGTCGTATCGATCGCCTTCTCGTACGTGAGCCTCTACACATGGTTCTCGGCTCGAGAGCGGCCGGCGACGATAGAACGGCGTCTCTACGATGAGCTCAGCGCCGCGACCGGCAAGACGCAGGAGCTGCTCTCTGCCGCCATCGCCGAGGGCCAGAAGCACGTGCTCGCCCTCGAGGAGATGACGGCCGCCGAGAAGTCCCATGGGTACATCTCACGAGCCCAGGACTCGGATCCGTACCTGTCCAAGATCCGGGAAGCCGTCGCGCGTGAGGCGGAGACCTATGCCGCCTCCTATCCTGAAGGAAGCGGCCCCGGACTGCGCTATACCGCCTTCGAGCGTTACGGCAAGATCGCCGTGCAGTCTATCGCGCGCCTGCGCCAGGCGGAGCACGCGCTCGGCGAGCTTCGCGACGGCCTCAAGCCGCTGGATTCGACCGAAAGCCAGCTTCGCGCATTCCGTCAGGTCTTCGACGCGATCCCGTGGAGCGACGTCCGCGAGACTCTGCACTCCCAGAAGCTCGAGACGCCGACGGTCCCGGCGTATTCCGATTTCGTCGATCGCTCGGTGGCAGGACAGGAGGACCTGCTCATCGCGCTGACCGAGCTCTTCACGGCGCCGACCGCCCGCCATGTCTTCGCCTTCGCCCTGGCCGCCTTCATCGACGTCCTCGTTTTCCTGCTGGCCTACGCCGCGGGCCCATTCTTCTTCGGAGCCTCCGAAGACCGCTGGCTGGCCGCGGGGGCTGCGCTCGACTCCGTGGACGACCAGGTGTTCCTTCGCAATCTGGTTCGCAAGCTGGTCCCCAGCCCCCAGGGGCTCGCGCGTGTGGAGGGAGCGACCCTCAGCCCTGGCGAGCTCCAGTTGTTCCTCCTCCTGACCGCGAAGGGCCTGGCGGCGCGGTCCGAGGAGGAGGGCAAGCTCTTCTACCTCTTAGATCAGTCGCTGCACCAGCGCATGGTCGAGTCGCTGGCCGTTCGCGGTCTCTCGCTTCACGCAAACCCCCAGCCCGCGCGCAGCTGACCGCCAGTCGGGCGCCGTGAGCACAACGTAGGTGCTTCTTCCCTCGCTGCCCAGCGACACTCGATGGATGCCGCTGGGCAGCCCTGCGGGTTGCTCAAAGACCTTGACCGTCCCGTAAATGTGGTCGGGGCGGCCGGATTTGAACCGGGGGCCACCCGCGCGCAAGGCGAGTCATGGAGCGGCCAGAGCGACAGGTCCCTCAGAGGAAAATAGACAAGAAATAGACAAATCGGCGGTCTGTC
>QHVP01000294.1 GCA_003222295.1 Acidobacteriota bacterium
AGACCGTTCGGACCATCAAAAGCGTCCGGTGAGGTCGCGGGCGGGCGATTTCGGCGGCGGTTCGGGGATCCTGGAGCGATGTCGTGATGAGGTCGACGATCGTACGCGATCTGAGTACAGTCATGGGCTGCGGGTGGGGTTACTCGTTCCGGAACGAGTTCCTTCAAGGATTACTTGAGGTCCTCCGCAGCGTGCTAGAGACGGGAACGCCGCGCTGAACGTCCTTCTCGTCCGCGCGGGTGCCCTCGGGGACGTCCTGCTCCTCCGAACGGCGGTCGGGGCCCTGAAGGCCGCCGGGCACTCCGTTTCGCTCCTCGCACCCTCCGCAGCCGGTGCGGCTCTGTGCGGCCGCGGTCTGGCCGAGGTGGACGCCGTGCTCCCGTGGGAAGCGGCGAGCGTGGCCGGACTGCTTCGCGGCGGCGGAGACGTCGCGCCCGAGTTGCGCGCCGCCCTCCTGGCGTTCGAGGCCGTCATCGCGTACACCGCGACCGAAGAACTGCTGCACGGACTCGCGCGCGCGGCGGCACACGCGCGAATCGTCGCGCGTCCTCCACCGCCTCCACCGGGCGGGCCGCATGCGGCCCTCTGGCTGGCCGAGTCGGTCGCGGCCCTGGGCGCCCAGCCCGCCACCCCGCCGCCGCTGCTCGTCGCGTCGGAGGCGGAAGCGGAGCAGGCGCGACCATGGCTCGAACGCCTGGGCCCGGACTTCCTGGCCGTCCATCCGGGCAGCGGCTCGCCGCGCAAGAACTGGCCCGCGCAACGGTTCGCCGCGCTCGCGGAGCTCCTCAGCGCGCGCCGCCCCTGGCTCGTCATCGAGGGACCGGCGGATGCGGAGGCGGCCGCGCCGGCGGCGCTCCTGCCGTCCGTCGTGCGCGCTCGCGAGCTCCCGCCGCGTGTCCTCGGGGCCGTGCTGGCGCGCGCCGGCCTCTACGTGGGCAACGACTCCGGGATCAGCCACCTCGCCGCGGCCTGGGGAGCGCCGGTGCTGGCGCTGTTCGGGCCGACCGACCCCTCGCAATGGGCTCCCGTCGGATCGCAGGTCAGGGTGCTCCGCGCCGGCGACGGAAGGATGGAGAGTCTGGAACTGAAAGACGTCGTGCGCGCGGCGCGAGAGATGCTTTAGGTATAAACGAAATCACGTCCCCCACACTTCCATCCGGCTGATCAGCCTGTAGATGCTCACCGCCACCGGGCGGCCGCGGAAGCGCGCGGGCTCGTAGCGCTCGCGCCGCAGCGCGTCCACCACCGGGCGCGCCAGCTCGGAATCGCCCCCGAGGACGGTCACCGCGGACACGCTGCCGTCGCGCGCGACCACCGTCTCCACGAACAGCGTGCCCTGGCCCGGATGGTCCAGGAGGTACCGGGGCACCGTCTCGCTCGACCGCATGCGCGGCGGGCTCACCTCCGACATCGAGAAGAGCGGATTGCCTTCGGTGCCCGAGGGGGGGAGGAAGGCGTCCCAGGTGGACAGGGATGCGGAGGTGGGCACGGTCGGCGACTCGCCCATGCGATCGAGCGCGAGGGCGCCACTGAGCACGGCCACGAGCACGAACGCCGCCGGGACCAGGCTGGGCAGCATGAGGGGACGCGCCATGCCAAAGGGACGGAAGACGAGGGCCAGGCCGGGTTGGCGGCCCATGTCGAGACGGTCGAGGACGCGCGCGGCGATCTCACCGGTCGCTTCCAGAGGCGGCGTCTCGGACAGGAGATCGAGGTCGTCGTTGAAGGAGCGCCACGCGGCCGCGCACTGGAAGCAGGCCTCGAGGTGCGCGGAGACGTCGCGCGCGTCGGCCGCGCGCAGCGCCTGGTCGCGGTGCTCGGAAAACCGGCCCCGTACCCGACGGCAGTTCATGGCCTCTCCTCTCCCGCCGGCGCGAGCGCGCGCCGCAGGCCGTCGCGCCCACGCGCGAGCCGGCTCTTGACCGTCCCCATGGGCAGCGCGAGCGTGGTCGCGATCTCCTCGCAGGAGAGGCCCTCCACTTCGCGCAGCAGCAGCACCGCGCGGTGGTCGAACGACAGGGCGAGCAGCGCACGCTCCATGCGCCGCGCGCGCTCGCGGCGAGCGAGCCGCTCGAAGGGTCCCTCCGCGGGCGAGACCGCGGACATCCGGGCCTCGTCGGCGGCCGTGATCTCGTCGAGGGGACAGGCGGCGGCGCGGCGCCGTCGCCGCCACCACCGCTGCCGGTTGCGGCACTGGTTCACCACGATGCGGTAGATCCACGTCCGAAGGGTGCTGCGTCCCTCGAAGCGCGTCAGGGTGCGATAGACCTGCAGGAAGACGTCCTGGGCGATGTCCTTGGCCTCCTCCGGATCGCCGAGGAGGCGGGCGGCGAGGTTGAGGACCATGCGCTCGTGCAGGGACACGAGCCGCGCGAAGGCCTGGGGATCGCCCCGACGGCAGCGTTCGACGAGGGCGGGCTCCGCGACGGGTCCCGCCGAAAGGCTCTCCGCGGACGAGAAAGCGAGCTCGCTCGAGGCCATCGCGACCTCCAAACCCACCGCCGCTCACTTGGACACCGGTTGCGGCGGCCGGGTTCCCTCTGCGAAGTCTACGCCTGTCCTCGGGCGGACATTCCTGGCCGGTGAGCGGCCTCACCGGTCTCTTCGGGCGCCCCCCCTTGGCGGCCCGGACCGTGTGGCAAGATCGAATCGAGGAGCTCCCCATGAGCAAGAAGACCGTCGACGACGCGCTCGAAGCCGAAGTCTTCCCCGCTCCTCCCGAGGAGCTGCCGGTGGGCGTGCAGCCGGCCGAGGCCGTCCTCGCCCCGGAACCGGCGCCGGGGCCGGTGACCTGGGGAAAGGCGTTCTGGACGGCCCTCTGGGTCAACACGACCTACTTCGCCGAGGGATTGCCGCTCATCATCACCCTCCGGCTCGGAACGGTGTTCTTCACCGACATCGGGGCCAGCCTGACCTCGATCGGCTACGTCAATTTCCTTGGCCTGCCCTGGAACATCAAGTTCCTCTGGGCGCCCCTGCTCGACATCTTCGGGACCAAGCGGCGATGGCTGGTCACCCTGCAGACGATCGTCGGTCTCGTCATATTGGGCGTCGCCTGGGCCGCCTATCGCGTCCCCATGGAGAATCCCCACGGCCACCTGACCGGCATCGCGCTGACCCTCGTCCTCCTCGCCTTCGTGGCCGCCACCAACGACATCGCCATCGACGCGTACTACATGGAGGGGATCCGTGGGATCCGCGAGCAGGCCGCCTACACCGGCCACAAGGCGATGGGATATCGCATCGCCGTGATCGCAGGGGTCACCGGTCTCCTCGGGCTCGCCGCGGTCAGCCCCGACAAGCACCTGGACTGGGCCCTGGCCTTCGGCGTGGGCGGGGCCACCATGCTCGTCTTCGCCCTCTTCCATGCGATCGCGTTGCCGCGGCCGGAGACGGCGCGGGTGAGCCGTCCCGACCTGCGCGGCACCTTCGCGACCTTCGGCCGCGCCTTCTGGAGCTATCTCCAGCAGGACAAGATCGCGATCGTGCTGCTCTTCATCCTGACCTACAAGATCGGCGACGAGATCCTGTTCTCCATGAACAGCGCGTTCCTCATGCGCGAGCTGGGCGTGACCAAGGGCCAGCTCTCATGGCTGGCGGGCGTGGTGGGCGCGGGCACGACGATCGCGGGCGCGATGGCCGGGTCCTACTGGATCAAGCGCAAGGGCCTGAAGAAGGCGATCTGGCCGCTGACCATCCTCATGAACTTCAACATCTGGGCCTACGTGTGGCTGGCCTGGGCCAAGCCGGATCCGACCACGTCGCAGGGCTTCGCCCTGATCGCGTTCGTCCATGGGTACGAGTACATGGCCGCCGCCCTCGGCAACGCAGTCCTCCTCGTCTATCTCCTCACCACCTGCAAGGCCGAGTTCAAGGCCGCGCACTACGCGATCGGCTCCGCCATCATGTCCATCCCCTCCCGCGTCGTCGGCGGGTTCGGGGGGACCATCGCCGCCCATATCGGCTTCCTGAACTTCTTCATCCTCGGCTTCCTCGTCTCGCTGCCGGCGATGCTGCTCCTGTTCGTGGTGCCCCTCAAGGACGATCCGCAGCGCGGTGGCGCCGTGCCCGCCGGCGGCCATTAGAAACGCGCCCCGGAGGTCGGCCCGTGCCCATCGTGGTCCAGAAGTACGGCGGCTCGTCCGTGGCGGACGTGCAGAAGATGCGGAAGGTGGCGGACCGCATCGCCACCGCCAAGGGCGCGGGCAAGGACGTGGTGGTCGTGGTGTCCGCGATGGGAGATACGACGGACGACCTCCTCGCCCTGGCCAAGCAGGTCTGCGAGAGCCCGGCCCGGCGTGAGCTCGACATGCTGCTCTCCGCGGGCGAGCGCATCTCGATGGCGCTCCTCTCGATGGCCCTCAACGCGCGCGGGGTCCCCGCGGTGAGCTTCACGGGCTCTCAGTCCGGCATCGTCACCAACGACGCCCACACCAACGCACGCATCGTCGAGGTGCGGCCGTTCCGCGTGCAGGACGAGCTGGAGCAGGGCAAGGTGGTGATCGTGGCCGGCTTCCAGGGCGTGTCCTACCGGCGCGACGTCACCACGCTCGGGCGCGGCGGGTCGGACACGACGGCGGTCGCCCTGGCCGCCGCCCTCGCCGCCGACTGCGAGATCTACTCCGACGTGGAGGGTGTCTACACCGCCGCGCCTCAGCGAGCTCAGCTACGAGGAGATGCAGGAGCTGGCCGAGTCGGGCGCGAAGGTCCTGAACGCGCAGGCGGTGGAGTTCGCCAAGGAGAAGGGCATCGCGATCTATGCGCGCGCCACCCGCGGGGGCAAGGAGACGGTGGTGCGCAGGTCCCCGCCTCGCTCCCCGGGCCGCGTGGTGGGCGTGGCCAGCGAGACCGGCCTCATCATGCTCACCACCGCGGACGACGGGCCCGATCTCCTCTTCCGCGTCCTCGAGCACCTCGACGGGCGGCAGGTGGCGGGGAAGCAGCTCCTCTTCCAGGACTGGCCCGGGCGCGGCGGCTCCGGCTCCCTCGTCCTCTCCACCGAGAACCTCCACGACTATCCCACCCTGCGCCGCGACCTCGAGGGCGCCTTCGCGGGTCGCGTGCAGCTTCGGGAGGGCCTGGGGGCGGTCTCCGCGATCGGGGCCGGCATCAACGCGAGCTTCCACAACCTGCGCCGCGCGTACGGCGTGCTGAAGGAGCAGGGCGCCACCGTCCTGGGCGTGTCGACCTCGAGCTTCCGCATCAGCCTGCTCGTCGAGGAGACAAGGGTCCCGGACGCCGTTCGTGGCCTCCATGCCGAGCTCGTCTCGGAGGGCGAACCGGTCGAGTAAGCCCTCCGATTGGCGTCGATGCGCACCTCCTACTGGCTCACGCGCTTCCTGTTCCTGCGGCTCCTGGGCCTCATCTACGTCGTCGCCCTCCTCATCATCGTCAACCAGTGGTCGCCACTCCTCGGAAGCCACGGCCTCCTTCCCGCCCGCGAGGTGCTCGACGGCCTGGCCCAGACGCACGGCCGCGGCCTCCTCACCGTCCTTCGCCTTCCCACGCTCTTCCTGTTCGACCCTTCCGACACCGCCTTCCGCGTCGGCGGCTACGTGGGGCTGGCCTTGTCCCTGTGCCTCCTCTGCGGGCTGGCCAACGTGCCGCTCCTCTTCGCGCTCTGGCTGCTCTATCTCTCGTACGTCCACGCCGGCCGGACGTTCTATGGATACGGGTGGGAGATCCTGCTGCTGGAGACGGGATTCCTGGCCATCTTCCTCGCGCCCACCCTGCAGGCCGGCCCTTTCGCGCGGCGCACGCCCCCCTCGCCCATCGTGATCGCGCTGCTGCGCTGGCTGATCTTCCGCGTGATGCTGGGCGCCGGCCTCATCAAGCTGCGCGGGGACCCGTGCTGGCGCGACCTCACCTGCATGGCCTTCCACTACGAGACGCAGCCCGTCCCGAACCCGCTCTCCTGGTACCTCCACCACCTGCCCCTCTGGTTCCACCGCCTCGAGGTCGCCTTCAACCACGTGGTGGAGCTGGTCGCGCCCCTCTTCGTCTTCGGGCCCCGGCGGGCGCGGCACGTGGCGGGGACGTTCATGGTCGCCTTCCAGGTGCTGCTCATCCTCAGCGGCAACCTGTCGTTCCTCAACTGGCTGACCATCGCGATCGCCGTGTCCTGCTTCGACGACGGGTTGCTCTCCCGCGTGCTCCCGCCCCGTACACGCGCCTGGGTCGAGACGCGCACGGCCGGCGTCGAGGAGACCAAGGCCCGTGCGCTGGCGGTGTACGCGCTCGCCCTCGTGATCGGCCTGCTCAGCATCAACCCCGTCGTCAACCTGCTCTCGCCGCGCCAGATGATGAACACCTCCTTCGACCCCTTCGAGCTCGTGAACACCTACGGCGCGTTCGGGAGCATCGGCCGCGAGCGCTTCGAGATCGTGCTCGAAGGCACGGACGACGCGGAGCCCGCTACCGCGCGCTGGACGGAGTACGAGTTCAAGTGCAAGCCCGGCGATCCGACGCGGCGGCCGTGTGTGGTTTCTCCCTACCACTACCGGCTGGACTGGCAGATGTGGTTCGCGGCCATGCCCGGCGCGGGGACTCCGCGCTGGCTCGTGCAGCTGGTCGCGAAGCTGCTCGCCGGAGACGGCGCGGCGCGCGGCCTGCTCGCGCCGGGCGCGTTCGACGACCGCCCGCCGCGCTGGATCCGCGGGCGCCTCTACCGGTACCAGTTCACGGCGCCGGGCGAGCGCGGCTGGTGGCGGCGCACCCTGGTCGCGGAATACCTTCCGCCGCTTTCGGTGACCTCGCCCGCCTTGCGGGAGTACCTCGATCAGGCGCGGGAGTGGTGAGCCCGACTACCCGATGCCCAGCCGCGCGATCTTGGCCACCAGCCCCTGACGCGTCAGGCCGAGGGACACCGCCGCCCGCGCACGATTGCCGCCGTGCTCGCCGAGGACGGCCGCGATGTGTTCCTGCTCGCACGCCCTCACCGCGTCCTTGAGCGACCGGGCGGCGGTGCGCGGAGCTTCCACGCGAAGGGACAGGTGCTCCGGTCCGATGGTCGGGCCGCCGGACAGGACGACGGCGCGATGGATCTCGCGCTGGAGCTCACGCACGTTGCCCGGCCACGCATAGCCCTCGAGGAGCCGCCGGGCGGCGGCGCTCACGATGGGCTCGGGCCGTCCCGCGGGGGCGTACTGGCGCAGGAAGGCGCGCACGAGGCGCCAGATGTCCTCACCGCGCGTGCGCAGCGGCGGCAGGGTCAGGACGATGTCCTTGAGGCGGAAGATGAGGTCCGGGCGCAGGCGCGACTCCAGGGGGACGTTGGCCGCCGTCACCAGGCGGACGTCCGCCTTGCGCAGGCGCGTCTCCCCGACGCGGGCGTACTCGCGCGTCTCCACGAAGCGCAGCAGCTTGGCCTGTGCGCGGGGCGACAGGTCGGCCACCTCGTCCAGGAAGAGCGTCCCCTGCTCGGCCGCCGCCACCTGGCCCTCGCGATCGGCCACCGCGCCCGTGAACGCGCCGCGGACGTGCCCGAACAGCTCGGACTCGAACAGCTCGTCGCTCAGCGAGGACGCGTTGACGGGCACGAACCGGCCCGGCCGTCCCGAGCGGGCGTGCAGCGCCGCCGCCACGCGCTCCTTGCCCGTCCCGGTTTCTCCGGAAACGTGGACGACGAGGTCCGAAGGGGCCACCCGCGCCATCGTGCGCAACATCTCGCGCATGGCGGGGCAGCGTCCGATGATGCCGGGCACCTCTTCGTCGTGCGCGGGGTCTTCGGGAGCGAGGAGCTCGAGTGGCCGCACCCCGAGCAGGCGCACGAATTCCGCGAGCAGGGCCAACCCCGTCTCGTCCGGCGGGGCCCCGTCCGCCTCCCGGAAATCGAGGTACACCGAGACTCCGGGCGCCATCGGGACGAGCAGCGCACCGGCCAGGCCGTGCAGCACGCGGCTGGGCTCGCGGTCCCAGCCCTCGCCGTTCACGTCGACGACGCGCGGGCCGGCCGCTTCCCGCGCGACCACCCGGGCGACGTCGTCCTCCGCCAGCGGACGCGGCTCGGCGGCGTCGCGGCAAAGCTCCCACCCGGACTCCGCGACGAGCGCGGCTCGCCACCAGGGAAGCACGGAGGCCAGGGCGCGCATCACCGCCGCCCAGCGCGCGACGGGGGCCGGCTCCGTGACGACGGCCGCCGCCGCATCCACCGCCGCCGAGAGGACCGGCACCCGCGGCAACGCCGCCAGCGTTCCTTCGGCGACGAGAGCGGCCGCGCGGCGACCCAGGATCTCGCGTACGTCGGCCAATGCATAGGCGAGCACGCGGCGGTCACCCCAGGCCTCCAATCCGGCGAGAGCGTGCCGCACCTCGTGACCATCCGGATCGACGCCGCGCGCGCCGGCCAGGCCCAGGTCGGCGACCTGGACGTAGCCCGGCCGTCCCTGGGCCGCGCCGCGCGCCCGCTCGAAGACCTCACCCGCCTCGCGGCGAGAGGTGCGGAGGAGGGCGCGGCCGAGAGAGAGCAGGGCGAACGAGACCAGGTCTCCCCGGCTGTCGGCGGCCAACCGGCAGGCCCTCCGCCCTTCACGCGCGGCCTCCGTGAAGCGGCGCAGCGTGACCAGCGCGTGCACGCGGCGCACGCGGCTGCGGCACTCGCCTTCGGTGTCCTGGAGCAGCCGGTACAGTCCGAGCGCCTCCACCGCGATGCGCTCGGCGGCGTCGGCTTCACCGGCGGCGAGGTGAAGGTCGGAGACGCGGAGCAGCGTCTCGGCCAAGGAGCGCGTGTTGCCGCGGTCCGCGTGCAGGTCTCGCGCGCGCTCGAGCGCCCTCCGCGCACGGCCGAGATCGCCGGTGGCGACGTCCACCGCCGCCCGGCCGGCCTCCGCCACCGTGAACTCCCGGGCATCGCCCCGCTCGCGGAAGAGCGCCGCCGAGGCGTCGAACTCCTGCCGCGCCTCCTCCCACCGGCCGAGCGACGCCAGCAGGCTGGCCCGGCCGCTGCGGGCCAGGGCCAGCACATCCGAGCGATTGAGGCCGGCCGCGACCTCGATGCGGCGTTCCTGCAGGGCGAGCGCCTCTTCGAGCTGTCCCGCGTCCCGCATGATGCCCGCCCGCTTCTCTAGGACGCGGGCGGTCCCCGTCGGGCAGTTCGTGGCCAGATAGATCTGCTCCGCCTGGGCCAGATGGGCGAGGGCCGCGTCGCGGTCATTCGTCTTCCAGGCGAACAGGCCCTGCACCTCCAGCACGCGCGCGCGGGTGAGAGGCGCCTTGGCCTGCTGCGCCGCCTTTCGCAGCTCGCCGTGGGCCCGGCTGGCCGGGCCCGTGAGCCAAAGGCCGTGCCCGCGGACGACGCGCAGGCCCGCCTCGACGTCTTCGTGATCGGCGCCGCGTCGCAGCGCGCGCGTCGCCACCACGACCGCCTCCCGGTAGCGCAGGAGGCCCAGAAGCGCATCCGCCTCGGCGAGGGCAAGCGCCGGCGCTTCCTGGGCCGGCCGGAGTCGCCGGGCACGGCGCACGGCGGCCAGCGCATCCGCGTGGCGCCCTTCGGCCAGGGAGGTGCGCGCTCGCGCGCACTCTGCTTCTCCGCGCCGGCCGAGCACGGCCGGGCGTTCCGGTGTCGGGTCGCTCACCGCATCCTCCTCGTTGGTCATTCGAAGGCGGCGGAGCGTATGCGCCCGGCACACGAAGCGCCTCGCCGGGTGTCACAGTTCGGCGGAGTGTCACAGCGAGCGGGTGGTATATTCCGGGGCTTGCGCTTCCTCACCGCCGGTGAATCGCACGGACCCGCTCTCACCGTGATCGTCGAGGGCCTCCCCGCGGGGCTCACCGTGGACCGGGCCGCCATCGACGCCGACCTGCGGCGCCGGCAAGGCGGTTACGGCCGCGGCGGCCGCATGAAGATCGAGAGCGACTCCGTCGAGGTCCTCTCCGGCGTGCGCCACGGCAAGACGCTCGGCAGCCCGGTGTCGCTCGTGATCCGCAACCGCGACCACGCGAACTGGGCGGACGTGATGTCCCCGGATCCGCAGCCGCCCGAGGCCAAGAAACGCCGCGCGCTCAAGCATCCGCGGCCCGGCCACGCCGACCTTTCCGGCGCCTTGAAGTACCTCACCGACGACCTGCGCGAGGTGCTGGAGCGCGCGTCGGCCCGCGAGACGACCGCGCGCGTGGCCGCCGGTGGGGTGGCCAAGGCGCTCCTCGCCACCGCTGGCGTCGAAGTGCGCAGCCACGTGCTCAGCATCGGGAAGGCCGCGGCGGAGGGCGCCGCGATCACGTGGGAGGCGCTGGCCGCGGTCGAGGACAGCCCCGTGCGCTGCGCGGATCCGGCCGCGGCCACGGCCATGATCGCGGAGATCGACGCGGCCAAGAAGGCGGGCGACACGGTGGGCGGCGTGTTCGAGGTCGTCGTGCACGGTGTGCCCCCGGGCCTCGGGACCTTCGCGCACTGGGACCGTCGCCTGGACGGCCGGCTCGCCCAGGCCCTCATGTCGATCCACGCGGTGAAGGCGGTGGCGCTGGGCGCGGGCTTCCGGGGCGGCCACACGCTGGGCTCGGCCTTCCACGACGAGATCCTCTTCGACGACGACCGCGGGCTGCACCGCCCCAGCAACCGTGCGGGTGGCCTCGAAGGCGGCATCACCAACGGCGAGGAGCTGCGCGCCCAGGCCGTGGTCAAGCCCATCCCCACCCTGCTCATCCCGCTCCGCTCCGTCGACCTGCGCACGAAGCAGCCGCAGATGGCGTCCGTCGAACGCAGCGACACCTGCGTGGTGCCGGCGGCGGGCGTGGTGGGCGAGGCCATGGTGGCCTGGGTGCTCGCGGATGCGCTCCTGGAAAAGTTCGGAGGCGACAGCCTGGCCGAGTTGCTCGAGCACGTCGAGGGGACCCGGCGCCTCTGGCGCGAGTTCCTCTCGCGCCGGAATGCGTC
>QHVP01000035.1 GCA_003222295.1 Acidobacteriota bacterium
CGTGTCGAGCAGATCGTCCAGGCCGTCCCGCTCGTGGCCCGCGTGGGACAGGCGACGACATCCGCCCAACAGGGAGTGGAAGCACTCCGCGTCGCCGGCCGACAGCTCGACCAGCAGAGAGGCGATCGCGTCCCACGCGTCCTCGCGCCGCGCCTGGACGATGTAGCCGCCCACCTCTGCCGTCAGGCCGTCGGGCACGAATAGCACGTCGTCGCGACGCTCGTCGTCCGTCGACTCCGTCGGCTCCAGCACGCCTGGATCGAGGACGCGGATGAAGCGGGACAGTGCCGTCACCGCGAGCGAGCGGTCGCACCGCGCGATGACGCGCGCCGCGGCGGCGGCGTCACGGCCGACGAGGGCTTCCACCCACTCGCCGAACCGATCGGCGTCGAGCTCCGCGTCCGCTCCGGGGAGCGGGGCGCGCCAGAGGTCGAGGTCGAGGACCGCCGCCAACTGCTCGCGGCTCAGCGCCTCGACCAGGTCGACGCACTGCTCGAGGCCAGCGTGGCGGATCAGCCGGTGCAGGACCTCCGGCGGGAGGTGCGGCGCCACCGTCGCCAGCTCCGGCCCCTCCAGAACCCGTTGGAGCCGCTGCCCGTCCGCGGCGCGATCGCTGTCGTCCGTGCGTTTCGACATGAGCGCGCGATGATAGGGACCCCGCCCATGAAGAAACAGTCTTGTTTTCGTGGGGCGAGGTGCGAGATCATAGTGGTGGGTCGGATGGGACGTTGTTCCGCCGCCTCAACCCCGCCGCGCGGCCTCGATCTTGGCCACGTCGATCTTCTTCATCGACATCATTGCGTCGAACGCGCGCTTGGCCTCGGCGCCGCCGGCCGCCATCGCCTCCGTGAGCGTGCGCGGGGTGATCTGCCAGGAGAGACCCCAGCGGTCCTTGCACCAGCCGCACTGGCTCTCCTGGCCTCCGTTGCCGACGATCGCGTTCCAGTAACGGTCCGTTTCCTTCTGGTCGTCCGTCGCGACCTGGAAGGAGAAGGCCTCGCTGTGCTTGAAGGCCGGACCGCCGTTGAGGCCGACACACGGAACGCCCAGGACGGTGAACTCCACGGTGAGGACATCGCCGGCCTTGCCGCCCGGGAAGTCGCCGGGTGCCCTGCGAACCGCGGTCACCTTGCTGTCCGGAAAGGTGGCGGCGTAGAAGCGTGCGGCCTCCTCGGCGTCCTTGTCGTACCAGAGGCAGATCGTGTTCTTCGCGTTCATGGTTGTGACCTCCTACGCCACGCTACCAGATGACGATTCGCTCGTCTCCCTCTCGCACCATCGGATCCCTCGGCTTGCAGCCGACCGCTTTCTCGAACGCCTCCATGTTCGACGGGTGCCGACGGCCCCGAACATCGAAGGCGGGGGGACCGGGACCGCACGCCTCGCGGCCTATTTCGCGCCGCGTCCTCAGGGGGGCGTCGACGCTGAGCGCATCACGCGTACGCGAACAGCGGCGGGAACAGCAGGACGACGATGGCGGCCCAGATCGCGTACACGGGCAGGTACGCGGTCTGCCACGCGTCGAGCGCGCGGAACGGGGTGCGCCCGCGCAGGAACCCGGCGTAGAGCCAGGCCGACCAGGCGAGGTTGACCAGCAGGATCAGGTTCTCTCCGAGCGCCGCGACACGGTTCGGGGTGAAGCCGAACTCCGAGATGCGTGAGGCGATGGCGGCCAGCCTCCGGCTCGCGCGCCGACGCGGAATACAGCACCAGGCCCACCACCATGACCAGCAGCAGGTCGAACGCGATCAGCACTTCGCGCTTGATATCGATCGGACGGCCCGTCCAGGCCATCGTGGCCAGGAACACCAGCAGGAGGATGGTGAAGAGCGGAGTGAACAACCGCGTGAGCACGGGCGCCATGTTCTCGATGACGCCCTGCTTCGCCTCGACCAGCCACGAGCCGACGAGGACCGCCCCCATGGCGCCGCAGGGGATGAGCCAGTCCTGGGCGATCCAGTCGGGCTTCATGCCGATGGCCTGGAACATCGTCATCGTGAACGCCGTGAGCACGCCGCCGCCCAGCGCGATGAGCACGTAATAGATGAACAGCTCGCCCGAGAAGCGCACGAAGTCCATGCGGCCGCCGCCCTCGCGCCAGCGGCCGCCCACATAGGCGAAGCCGACGACCAGCCACTGCGCAATCGGCAGGTGCAGCGCGCTCAGCGCCTCGGTGTGACTGTCGCGGGTGAACGGAAAGACGTTCACGGCGACGGCGGCGGCGATGAAGGGAACCGCCAGCCCTGCGAAGTGGCGCGGATCCACCCCGCGCTTCCAGGCGAAGTACCCAGTGAGGAACGGCAGGACGAAGAAGCTGGCGTTGCGCGCATAGAACGCCTCGGCGTTCTTGTCGCCAATCTCCAAGCCGAAGAAGGTGGGGACCTTGATGGCGAGCGCAGCGGCCACGGCCAGGGCGAACACGACGAACGTTTCGGTACGGCTGACCGTCTTGGACGTGGCGGCGTCATCGGAACCAATGACGAGCTGCTTCCACAGCCGCTCGGAGTGCTCGCGCGCAAACTCGCGCGAGAGAGCGTCGAGGCTCCCCATGCGCTTGACGGCGACCAGGAACGCCTCGTCCTCTGCCAGCCCCGCCTGAGTGAGGGCGCCCACCTGGTCGCGCAGATGCGTTTCGAGCTCCTCGACGTCAGGCGCGTCGATGGCGCGGCGCCGGCGCAGGTAGGCACGCCACTGGCCGATCTGCTCCTCGAGCGCGCCGGCGGATCCGGCGCTCACGCGGTGCAGGCCCTCAGCCAGATGCGGTTCAGCGTCTCGTCGACCTTCTGCCACCGTTTCCGCTCCGCCTCCAGCTCCGCGCGCCCTTC
>QHVP01000296.1:0-5059 GCA_003222295.1 Acidobacteriota bacterium
GGGCCTGCCCGGCGTGCTGGCCGCGCGGGCAGCGGGCAAGCGGGTGATCCTCCAGCCGGAGGTGAACGGCGAGATGTCGGGGGAGGTCTACACGTGGGGGCAGCCCTTCGCGGGCACGCCACTCGATCGCGCCATTCGCGCGGGGACGGGCGCGCGCAACCTGTTCCTGCGCGACGCCGACGCCTTCGTCGCCATGTCGCGGCGCATTCGCGAGGAGTTCCTGGCGTCCGGTGTGCCCGTGGAGAAGGTCGCGCTCATTCCCCATGGAGTCGACACCGCGCGCTTCCACCCCGCGTCCGCCGACGAGCGACGCGCCGCCCGCGCGCGCCTCGGGCTGCCCGCGGGGGCCTGCGTCATCGCCTTCACGGGCCGGCTGCTGCGCGGGAAGGGCCTGGAGGACCTGCTGGCCGCGTTCGCGAAGGTGGCCGGCGACGCGCCTTCCGCGCACCTGCTGATCGTGGGCTCGGGGGCGGGCCAGGCCTTGTCCGTCGAGGACGATCTGCGCGCCGCGGCCCTTCGGGAGGGGCTGGCGACGCGCGTGACCTTCACCGGCCGGCTGGACGACGTGTCGGACGCGCTGCGGGCGGCGGACGTCTTCGCGTTTCCCTCCGTCTACGAGGCGCTCGGCCTGTCCCTCATCGAGGCCGCGGCCACCGGCCTGCCCGCGGTGGGCGCGCGCACGGGCGGCATCGTGGACGTCATCGAAGACGGCGCCTCCGGCTGGCTGGTCTCACCGGGCGACGCCCTGGAGCTGGCGGCGCGGCTGCGCGCGCTCGTGGGCGATCCCGCCGCCCGCGTCCGCCTCGGAGCCCGTGCGCGGGAGATCGCCGTCGATCGTTTCGACGAGGCGCGAGCCCTCGTCCGCTACCGTGCCCTCCTGGGGGAGGTCGCGCGGCGCGGCAAAGGGCCTCAGCTCGCCGCGCGATAGCCCGAGGGGACGTGCTCCTCGTGGAGGTGCAGCGCCTCCTCGATGACCGGCGCTTCGAGCTGCGACGTGAAGTAGAGGGCCAGCAGCACGGTGAGCACGACCACGCCGATCACGTGCGCGAAGAGATACCAGCCGATGCTCTTGATGGGGGAGACCGCCTCCTCGAGGTCCTGCTCGACGCCCACCGTCCACTCGACACTTGGAACCTGCTCCACGGACGCGAAGCCCACGATGCGCGGAGGCTCCTCGACCTCGCCCGAATGCACGCCGGGCACGGTCCAGAACCCGCGGTTCTCGCGGCGCGCGACCCCGATGTACTCGAAGCCGGGGAAGCGGTCCTTGAGCACGCGCGAGCTCTCGTCGGCGGCGAGGACGAGGCCATCCGTGGCCCGCATGAGGACGGCGTGCCCGGTCCGGCCTACCCGCACGGAGGCGAGCACGCTGTAGAGGTCGGACGCGTCGTAGAGAGCGCGCACCGCCCCGAGCAGATGGCCGTCCGTGGAATCGCGGGTGGGGACGTCGATCTCGAACATCGCGCCCGCGCCGCCCGGCGGGGACACGATGTCCACGACGTACGGCGCCCCGCCGATCTCCGCGTCTCCGAAAGCGCGGAACCACGCGGTGTCGCCGTTCCACAGGCGTCCGCCGCGCGCGGTAGTGGCGAGGAGGCGGCCCCGCGCATCCACGACCTGGAGGAGCCGGAGGGCAGGCTGGGTCCGGCCTACCTCCCGGAGGCGCGCGGCGAGGGGCGAACCGGCCACGGAGGCGACGAGCGCGGGGTCTCCGGTGGCCCAGGCCTGATCGAGCCGCCGCAGCTCATCGGGTCCACCCCCCCGCGGCGGGGCGCTCACCGCGGCCCGCACCTGCGGGTCGAGGGTGATGAGGTGGAGATGGCTGAACTGTCCGAGCACGTAGCGCTCGACCAGCTGCCGGGCCTCTCCCGCGCGCTGCTCGAGGTTCTGGCCGGTCACGTTCTGCAAGTGGCCACGGGCCAGGTTCATCACCACCAGCGCTCCAAAGGCGAGGAACGGGATGGCCACGAAGAAGAAGACGGTGAGGATCCGGGGATCGACCTCGTAGTGCCGCTTCGACATGACTGCCTCCACGGACGGGCGGGGTGCGCCCGAAGCGGGGCAATCGAGAAGCGCGTCACTGCAGAACCGCGAGGGACGGCCCTGCCGGTCGAATTGCGACGACGCTACGCCCGGGGAACGTCCAGGTCAATGGGTGCGAATGGCCGTTACCCGCCCATGCGTACCCGCACGTTAGACTGCCCGCTTGCGCATCGCGATCACGGGAGGGACGGGCTACACGGGCGGCCGCCTCGTCGCACGCCTCCGCGCCCAGGGGCACGACGTCGTCGCTCTGGCCCGCCCGAGCTCGAAGCGACCGGCCGGGGATCCCGGAGTGGCTTTTGTCGAGGGTGACCTCTCGAGCCCCGACGCGCTCGCGCGTCTGGTCAAGGGCGCGGACGCCGTCGTCCACGTCGCCGCCGTCTACCGCACGGCCGGGCATCCCGATTCCTACTATCGCGACGTGAACGTCGGAGGCACCGAGCGGGTGCTGGAGGCGGCGGCGCGGGCGGGAGTCCGCCGGTTGGTCCACACCTCCACCGTCGGTGTCCACGGCGACGTGCGCAATCCCCCCGCGGACGAGTCCGCGCCCTTCGAGCCGGGCGACGTCTATCAAGAGACGAAAGCGGAGGCGGAGACGCTGGCCTTGCGCTTTCACCGCGAGCGGGGGCTGCCCGTGGTCGTGCTGCGTCCGGGCGCCATCTACGGCCCCGGCGAGACGCGCCTGCTCAAGCTCTTCCGCGCGATCGCGCGCGGCCGCTACGCCGTGGTGGGCTCGGGCCGGCCCCACTACCACCTCGTCTTCATCGAGGACCTGCTCGACGGGTACGAGCTGGCGCTCGCGCATCCCGCCGCGCCGGGCGAGGCGTTCATCGTGGCCGGGCCGCGCTCCCTCTCGCAGACCGAGCTCGCCCGCACGGTCGCGCGGCACACCGGAGGGCGGGTCCTGCCCATTCGCATCCCGGTCGCGCCCATCCACCTCGCGGCCGACCTGTGCGAGGCGATCTGCGTGCCCTTCGAGATCGAGCCGCCCCTGCACCGGCGGCGTGTCGACTTCTGGACCAAGAACCGCTCGTTCTCGATCGAGAAGGCGCACCGCGTGCTCGGCTACGCGCCCCGGATGGACGTCGACGAGGGCATCGCCCTGACCGCCGCGTGGTATCGGCAGGCGGGCTGGCTGTGACCGAGCGCGAGGCGCGGATCCTTCTCGGAGCCATCGTGGCCGCGATGGTCGCCTCCGTGTGCCTCGTCCGCCTGCCCGGCTTCTGGGGCGACGGGGCGACGTACTACGCGATGGCGCACAGCCTGGCCGAGGACGGCGACCTCCGTTACGAAGCGCGCGACGTGTTCCGCGCCCGTCGCGAGCTGCCGGGCGGCCCCCAGGGCTTGTTCCTCAAGCGCG
Organism: Acidobacteriota bacterium; assembly: GCA_003222295.1. Classification (GTDB taxonomy): domain Bacteria; phylum Acidobacteriota; class Vicinamibacteria; order Fen-336; family Fen-336; genus AA29. The sequence goes on from QHVP01000296.1 coordinate 3,404, forward strand.
CGAGCGGGGGACTGCGATGGGATGGCGTCGGGGGCTTCCCGTGGATCCGGCGTGTGCCCGAGGGGGACAAGCGCATCTACTTCGCGAAGGCGTTCACGTATCCGGTCGCCGCGGCTCCGCTCGTCGCCTTGATGGGGACCCGCGGGCTTCTCGTCACCAACGCGCTCGCCCTCGGCCTCACGCTGGTGCTGGCGTACCTCGAGCTGCGGACGCGCGCCTCACCGGGATGGGCCCTGGCCGCGGCGGTGGCCCTCGTGCTGGCCACGATCGCGCCCCTGTATCTCGTGTGGCCGACCCCTGAGCTCTTCACCCTGGCCCTCGTCGCGGGCGGCCTGTTCGCGTGGCGCCGGCAGCGTCCGATCCTGTCGGCGGTCCTCCTCGGGCTCGCGACCTACACCAAGCCGTACAACCTGCTGCTCGCTGGGCGTGGAGCCCCTGCTCCGCGCCGAACGTGCGTCCTGGTGGCCGGCCCTGCGCGAGTCCCTGCGGCGAGGGCTCGCGCTGGCCGCGGTCACGGCCGGCCTGTTCGCGGTGAACGGGGCAATCACGGGCGAGCTGAACTACCAGGGAGGCGAGCGCAAGACGTTCTACGGCCTCTTCCCGGAAGAGGTGGGCGCGGATGGCCAGCGCGTCACCTTCGGCAACAGCGGCTTCTGGATGACGACGGACCAGCTCGGGCCCGCCATCGAAGGCGAGGACGCCGCCTCCGTGTCCGCGCGTACGGGACCGCCGCGTCCGCCGCGCGAGATCGAGGTCTCGCTCCTGCGCAACCTGTACTACTTCTGGGTGGGACGGTTCGGCGGCGCCCTCGCGTACTTCCTGCCCGCGGTCGTGGCCCTCGTCGTCTTTCTGGCGCGGGGGCCGCGCTCGGCCGTGGGGTGGCTCGCCTGCGCGGCGCTGGCCTTTTCCTGGCTCTTCTACATCCGGATCATCCCCGACAACTGGTACGGCGGCGGCGGCACGGTGGGGAACCGCTACTTCCTCAACCTGCTGCCGCTCTTCGTCTTGATGCTGCCCGCGCGCCGGGAAGCCTTCGTGGTGGCGGCGGCCCTCGTCTCCGCGTTCGTATTGGCGCCCGTCTGGCTTCACCCCTTGCACCATTCGCTGCGCCCCGGCGACCACGCCGCACGCGGGGTCTTCCCGCACCTGCCGGCCGAGCTGACCATGCTCAACGACCTGTCCGTGTTCACCGACGCCTGGCGCAAGAAGGTCCCCTACGGCGACACGGAGGGCGACGCGCACAAGCATTGGCCCGCCGATCCGAAGGCCTACTGGCTGTACTTCATGGACGACGGGACGTACGGCAAGGAGACGCGCGAGGGCGTCGAGGGCTTCTGGCTCGGCCGCCCGCGCGCCGAGGTCGTCCTGCGCGCCCTCGAGCCCGTTCGGCGCGTGCGTGTCCACCTGACCGGCGGGCCGATCGGGGATCACGTCACCCTCCGCATCTGCGGCGTGGACCAGGCCGCGGAGGTGGCCGCGGACGAAACGCGCGAGCTGGTCTTCGAGCCGGGGGCGGGCTTTCCGTACTACGACACGTTCGTGAATGTGCTGCGCTTCCGATCGGAGCGGGGCCAGTCGATGCCGGGAGACCTGCGGCCGCGTGGGGCGTTCGTGTCGATCGCGCTGGAGGTGGATCGGCGGCCGCGCCGTTGAGCC
>QHVP01000296.1:5130-6602 GCA_003222295.1 Acidobacteriota bacterium
GATCGGAGGCCGCGACGTTGAGCCGGCAAAAGCTGACCGCCGACCTGGCCACAGCCTCTTGTCTGATAACCGTGTGAGTCCGCATACTTATTTTTCGCGACCAGTTGTTTCGGACCCGCATTCTCGCGCGCGCGAGCGATTCCGTTGCGGGCTCGCTTCCAGGATTGCCCCTGTCTGATCAAGATCTCCTCGCGCGCGTCGGTGTGCTCGCCGGCAAGGAGCGCGAGGCATCGGTCGAGCTCGTGGCTCACCTGGCCGCGCTCGATGCCCGACCCGCCCTCTTCGCCGCCGCAGGCCACGGTTCGCTCTTCAGTTACTGCACGGATGTGCTTCGGCTCTCCGAGGACGCCACCTGCAACCGCATCCAGGCGGCTCGAGCCTGCCGAGACTTTCCGATGATCCTCGACCTTCTTGCCTCCGGCGCTATGTCCCTCACCTCCGTCCGGATTCTGCGTCCGCACCTCACACCGGAGAACCACGAAGCCGTGCTCGCCCGGGCCTCTCGCCGAAGCCGGCGCGAGATCGAGGCCCTGATCGCAGAGCTGGCGCCACGACCGGATGTCCCGTCTTCCGTCCGGAAGCTCCCAACGGCCACGCCGGCGCCCACGCTTGCGTCTCGCCAGCCGGCGCCGCCGTTCAGCTCTCCACCGCCGATCAGCTCCCCATCACCGCCAATCACGACGCGCCGTCCGATCGTCGAGACCACCTCGCCGGAGCGCTATCGCATCCAGTCCACGATCGGCAAGGAGAGCCACGACAAGCTACGCCGCCTTCAGGCCCTTCTCCGCCGCGAGATCCCGGACGGCGATCCGGGCGCCATCGTCGACCGCGCGCTCACCCTGCTCCTCGAGAAGGTGGAGAAAGCCAAGCTCCGGGCAGCCGCGAAGCCGCGGCCGCGCGCTATCCGCCCCGGGGCGGATAGGCAGGGTCGTGTCCCGAGGCCCGTCAAGCGCGGGGCGTGGCGGCGCGATGGCGGCCAATGCGCCTTCGTCTCCGGAGACGGACACCGGTGCACGGAGCGCGCATTCCTGGAGTTCCATCACGTCCTGCCGTACGCGCAGGGAGGACTGGCCACCGTCGAGAACATCTCGCTTCGTTGTCGGGGCCACAACCAGTACGAGTCGGAGCTGGTCTTCGGGCCTCGCGGTGCTTCGACCGTTCGTGAGGCGCTTCAGTAAGAGCAGCGAGGGATGTGAAGGTGTGCGCTGCCGCCTACGAGGCCAGCCGACGCGGATCCGACATGCGACCGCGCACGATGGCGCCGACGAGCGCCCGCTCGCGCTCGTCCCACACGCGGAGCAGGAACGTCGCCGCCGCGTAGGCGGCGCACGCGGCCAGGGACGCGGCCAGGAGCGGCCACGGACGTGCCGCCCACAGGACGGCCGCGAACGCGGCCGTCGCAAGGGCAGGACGCCACGCGATCCCCGCCCAATCCGCGCGATAGCCATAGGCGCGCAGCGCGGCCGCGGTGG
>QHVP01000297.1 GCA_003222295.1 Acidobacteriota bacterium
CGCTCGGGTCAGCCGAACCGGCGCCGCCGGTCAGCTCTCCACCGCCGCTACTGCCTGCGCGCCGCCGGATCATCGAGACCACCTCGCTCGAGCGCTACCGCATCCAGTTCACGATCGGCAAGGAGAGCCACGAGAGGCTGCGGCACCTCCAGGCCCTTCTCCGCCGTGAGATCCCGGACGGCGATCCAGCCGCGATCTTCGACCGCGCCCTCACCCTGCTGCTCGAGAAGGTCGAGAAGACGAAGCTTGGGGCGGCGGCGAACCCGCGACCACGTCCAATCCGCCCCGGGGCGGATAGGCAGCTTCGAACGCCCGTTGTCCCTTCGCGGGATGTCCCAAGGCACATCAAGCGAGCGGCGGAGCGCCGCGATGGAGGTCAATGCGCCTTCGTCTCCAAAGGCGGACACAGATGCACGGAGCGCACCTTCCTGGAGTTCCATTCGCTGTCGGTGCCACAACCAATACGAAGCGGATGTGGTCTTCGGCTCTCGCAGTGCCCCTGCGGTGCGTGAAACGCAGTGATCTCAGTCCGCGGTATCAGATGTGAAGTTGAGGTCTGGTGGTCGAATGACTCGGTTACCAAAATGGGACGTCGGTGGCGAGGTCGGTCGTCCCCAGGCAACGGAGCGCGAGAACCGCTGCTAGCCCAGCCGGTCCCGCCGCAGCGTCAGCCCCCCGTCCACCGTGATCACCTGGCCCGTGACGTAGGAGTCGGGCTCCAGAAGCAGGCGGACGACCTTCGCGACGTCCTCGGGACGGCCGAAGCGCGGGATGACTCCGCGCTCCACGTACGGATCGTACTTGCCCGAGTCGATGGAAGCCCGCGCCATCCCCGCGATGGTCGCGCCCGGCGCGACGACGTTGACGCGGATGTCGGCCGGCCCGCCGTACTCCTTCGCGAGAATGCGGCCGGCGTGCACGAGTGCCGCCTTCGGTCCCGCGTAGGCCAGGCTGCCCTCGAACGGATGCACGCCCTGCATGCTCGAGACGAGCACGATGGCGCCTTTCGTCCCCTGGCGCACCATGCGCTCCGCGGTCGCGCGGGCGAGGAGGACGGGCGCCTCGTAGTTGGCCGCGAACGAGGCGCGCAGGGCCTCCGCGTCCAGCTCCTCGGGCTTGACCCGCGCGGGATCGCCGGGCAGGGCGACCAGCCCGTAGATCTCGCCCTTGATGCCGAGGGCGGCCTGGAGATAGCGCTCGCGGACGGCGGCGTCGCCGATGTCGCCTTCGACGAGCGCGACCGGTCCGCCGTACATGTCCTGCATCTTCTGCTGGAAGGCGAGGGCACGGCCGCGGTGCGCGCGGTAGCCGACGACGGGCAGCGCCCCGTCCTGGAGAAGCAGGGCGGTGACGGCGGCGCCCAGGCCCCCCGCGCCGCCGGGCACGAGCACCACACGCCCGCCCAGCGCTTTCCGGCTGAACTCGAATCGATGCTCGGCCAGGCGCTTCGACGCCTCGGACTCGAGGAATTTCGAGGGCATCAGTCGCGCATTACAATGGCGCTCCCCGCCGCATGTGGATCAAGATCGCCGCCCTCCTGGCCGTGCTCGCCGTGCTCTGGTCCCTCTTCCGGCTCTCCATGGGACTGCGGTGGGCGAAGGTCTCGCGCGAGAGCGCGCGCCGGGAGGAGGAGGGCCGCGGGCGCCGCATCGTGGCCGAGCTGCCGTCGTCGGACGGCACGCTCGGCTTCTTCGCCGAGGACCACGCCGGATTCTACTGGCCGGCCGGCGAGGCCGGCAAATCCGGCCTGAGGGGTGCGCGGCTGCTCCTCAACGGCGGCGTGGTCGCAGCCATGGCCCGGGCGGGGGAGCTCTTGCCCGACCCGCCGGTGCCGGAGCCGTTCGAGGGCCGCGAGCGGTGGGAGGTCGTCCTCTACGCCACGGGAGGCCATCCCCACACGATCGCCTGCGGCACCGTGCGCGAGGGGGTGAGCCGCGAGATCGCGACGCGCGTGTTCGACGCCGTGCGCGCGGCGCTCGGAGGAGGCCTATGAAATCCCACACCATCCACTTGACCATGAACGTGCCGGCGCGCATGGACTTCGTCAACATCACGGACCATGTGGCCCAGGCGGTGGCGGTGAGCGGCGTGCGCGAGGGCCTCTGTCTGGTGAACGCGATGCACATCACCGCGTCCGTGTTCATCAACGACGACGAGCCGGGTCTGCACGAGGACTACAAGCGCTGGCTGGAGCAGCTCGCGCCCTACGATCCGAGCCCGCTGCGCTATCACCACAACCGGACGGGCGAGGACAACGGCGACGCGCACCACAAGCGCCAGGTGATGGGCCGCGAGGTGGTGGTGGCGGTCACCAAGGGCGCGCTCGACTTCGGGCCGTGGGAGCAGATCTTCTACGGGGAGTTCGACGGCCGCCGGCCCAAGCGTGTCCTGGTCAAGGTGATCGGGGAATAGGCGAATAGGCGATGGCGTAGAGCCGCGCCGCGGTGGCCGCGTCCGCGGTCTCCAGGGTCAGCAGGTTGTCCCCGCGGAAGAGCGCTTCCGCGGGGACGAGGAAGCGGAGTCGCGTCCGCTCCGGGCCCACCGTGCCTTCCCCGAGCGCATGCCCATTGACGGAGACGCGCAGCGGCGTGTCGCGGACCGCGCTCATGGCCAGCGTCACCTCCATCGGGGCCGGGGTGTAGCAGGGCAGCACCAGGGTGGCCCGGTCCGATTGCATGAACGCCTCGCTCGTGAGGTACTGGGGCGCGTTGCCCCACCCGTCGCAACATTCCGGGCTCGAAGCGTTGCGGGTCGAAGCGCCGCTCGTCCATGCGCAGGAGCACCGCCGCGCCGTCGCGCAGCTTGCGGGCCGTGCCGAGGGTCCCGTGGCAGAAGCCGAGGATGTAGTTGCCGTCGCGACGGCCCTGGAGGTCGAGCCGGCGATAGCGGTCGACGACGAGCAGCGGCACCACGACGGCCAGCACCGCGCCGGCCGCGGCGATCCGCGCGAAGGGCGCTCGCGCCTCTGGGTCGGGCGGTGGAGTCTCCATGTTGGGGACCACGCGGTCGAAGGCAAGCAGGACCAGGCACACGAGGACGGGCACTGCATAAAGAAGATACCGGGTCATCTCGCCGATCACCTGCTGGATCGCGTAGTGCGCGAGCAACGGCTGCACGAGCGTCGCCGCGAGCACCCACCCGTAACGCCGCAGGAAGGGCCGCGCGGACGCACGAAGGGCGCCCGCGATCGCCACCGGCGTCAAGCCCCCGAGGGCGGCGACGCCGAGCCAGCGGCCGGGCTCCAGAAGCAGGCTGCTGCCGATCAGCCGGAAGCGCTCGGTCCCGAGGTCGGGCAGGGGCGTGTGCAGGTGCGGAGTCCACACCAGACGGAGGAGAAGGAGCGTCACCGTGGCCAGGGCCAGGACCACGGTCCCGTTACGGGCCGCGCCCCCTCGGCTTTCCTTGCGCGTCGCGAAGTAGACGACGGGGAGGAAGAGGAGCACCACCTCCTTCGCGAGCACGCCCAGGACGGCGATCAGGGCCAGGGTGCCCAGCCCCGACTCCATCTCCAGCGCGAGCAGCAGCGCGACGAGGAGGGCGCAGGCGAGAGGCTCGACCAGGAACGGCGCCGCGATCAGCTCCCCGACCGGCGGCGAGAGCGCGAACAGGGCCACGCCGAGGCTGGCCGCCCAGGGCCGGTGGCCTCGCCGCCGCAGGAACGCGAACAGGAGAAGACAGGCGAGGGCGAACGACGCCACGATCACGACCGGGAAGGCGAGGGAGAGGGGGGCGAAAGGAACGGCGCGCGCGAGCCAGGGGGTCAGGATGCGATGCCCCCAGGGGGCCACCGTGAACACCGTCGGATGCTCCGCCATCGCCACGTAGACGTACGCGTCGAAAGCGGGGAGCGGCGGCGCCCGGTATCCGCGGATGGCTTCGAGGTGGCGGACGACCTGGACGGCGAGCGCCCCGGCGGTGGCGGCGGCGGCGAGGGTCAGGTCCCTCGCCACCTATTCGTCCCAGAGTTCCAGCGGCAATCCGAGGAGCGGGAAGCGCGCTTTCAGCGCGGCCACGTGCGTCGCGTAGTCCTTCAGGGGAATCTCGCCCCGCACCTGACGCTCACGCAGCCGGCGCACCTCGGCCACGTACACGTCGTTGAGCCGCTCGCGCAGGGTGGCCGGGGTGTCCAGGGCGCCGGCCGCCACGCCATGGCGGCCCAGCTCCTCGCGCACGGACGAGCGCAGGGCGATGGCGATCACCAACGCTCGTCGACCTCGCCCGCGCGAAGGTTGGCTTCGCGGGCCAGGACGAAGAGCAGGTCGGAGAGGCGGTTCAGGTACGCGACCACGAGAGGGTCCACCTTCTCGCGACGCGCGAGGGAAACGGTCGCGCGCTCCGCCCGCCGGCACACCGTGCGGCCGAGATGGAGGAAGGCGGCCGCGGGGGCGCCGCCGGGAAGCAGGAACGCGGTGAGCGGGGGCATCGCGGCCTGCCGCGCGTCGATCGCGCGCTCCAGCGCTTCGATGTGCGGGCTCCCAGCGCGAAGAGGTCCTTCTGGATGTCGTGCAGCAGGGTCCGCACGGCCGGGTCGGCGCTGTGCGCTCGCGCCAGGCCGAGGACCGCGCTCAACTCGTCCACCTCGCCGTAGGCGGTCACGCGCGCGTCGTCCTTCGGCACGCGCGAGCCGTCGATGAGGCCCGTCTCGCCGGCGTCGCCGGCCTTGGTGTAGATCTTCACGTCCGGAGATTCTTTCACGACAGCGGTCGGAAGAGGACCCGGCCAATCCGGCTCAGCGATAGCGGATCGTGCCCCGTGGCGGACGCGGGATGCCCAGGGACCGGCGCTGCACCTAGCGCGCATCTTTCGATGGTATGGGATCGACGGCGGCGCGGGCACGGAGGAGACCGGACCGTTAGTCCAGAGGGAGGGCCGCGACCACCGCCGTCCGTCCGTTCACCTCGACCGTCGTGCCCGGCTCGCTCGCGCTGCGATGCAGGTAGGCCATGGCGATCGGGCCGAGGCGCGGCGACACCCCGACCGTCGTGACGCGGCCGACCTCGCGGCCGTCCTGCATCACGGGACTGCCGGAGGGGACGGGCAGGTCCAGCTTGAGCCCGCGCAGCTTCTTGTTGACGTTCGCTCCCCGCGCTTCCAGCCGGGCGACGACTTCCTGGCCGACGTAGCAGCCCTTGGCGGGCGAGTGGTACTCGTCGAGCAGCCCCGTCTCGTGGAGGAGGTTGTCCTCGCTGATGTCCGGTCCGTACCAGGGCCGGCCGTCTTCGATGCGCAGGACGTCGAGGGTCGCGGGTCCGACGTGCGTCGCGCGGACGATGCGCACGCGCCGTCGTCCCACTGTCGTCAGCACGTGGTCCTCGCGGCCCATCTCCGCCGGCAGCTCCGCGTCCGCCTGGCGCATGGTCTCCATCGCCCGCGGCCCCATCAGCCCCAGCACGGCCACGGGCGGCCGCGCGAAGCGGACGGGCGCGCCGACGCGATAGTGCACGAGCAGGGGCTCGACGACGTCGAGACGGTCGGAGGGCATCTCGAGATGGACGGCGTCCTCGGTTGCCAGGGCCCGCAGCAGCGCGAGCAGGTGCCCCTTGACGTCCATGAGCGCGGCCAGCGTCCCCTGTCCAGGCCGCCGCGACAGCAGATCGTTGCTGACGATGTTGTGGAGGAACTTGATCCGCTGCGGCCCGGTGACGGCGAGGACTCCCCGGCCAGGGACGTCCACGACCGCCGAGGCCTCACGCGCGGCCGCGTACTGGGTGGCCGCGTCGGCAGGGGCGCGAGCGCCGGCCGTCGTCACCCCTTCGAGGGATCCAGCGTCGCGAGCAGGGTCGCCAGGTCGTCCGCGTGCTCCTCCTCGACGGCCAGGATGCCCTCGATCATGCGCCGCGACGTGGGGTCGTTCTCTCCGAAGTAACGCGCCATCTCCGCGTACGAGTCGATGGCGATGCGCTCCGCGACGAGGTTCTCCTTGATCATCTCGACCAGCGTGCCCGCCTCCTTGTACTCGGAGTGGCTGCGCGAAGTGAGCCCCTCCGGGTTCATGTTCGGCTTGCCTCCGAGCTGGATGATG
>QHVP01000295.1 GCA_003222295.1 Acidobacteriota bacterium
CACGCAGATGCTGGAGAGCATGGTCGAGAACCCGCGGCCCACCCGCGCCGAGGCCTCCGACGTCGCCAACGCCATCCTGGACGGCACGGACGGCATCATGCTCTCGGCGGAGACCGCCTCCGGGAACTATCCGATCGAGGCCGTGGAGACCATGGCGCGCATCGCGTGCTACACCGAGGAGCACTACGGGGCCTTCCGCCCGCCCGCCCGCGTCAGCATCCGCAGCGCGTCCGTGGTGGCCAACGCCCTCGCGCGCGTGGCCAGCTCGGTGGCGGAGGAGCTCGGCTGCAAGCTCATCATCGCCTTCACGGAGTCCGGGACCACCGCCCACCTCCTGTCCACCTATCGCCCGCGCGCACCCATCGCCGCCGTCACCTACAACCCCGACACCTACCGGCGGCTGGGCCTGTGGTGGGGGGTGATGCCGGTAAAGTCCGAGTTCGCGGACACCACGGACGAGATGATCACGAAGGGCGAGACGCTCCTGAAGACGCAAGGCCTGATCGCCACGGGCGACACCGTCTTGATGCTGGCCGGCCAGAGCCACACCGCCGGCGCCACCAACATGCTGCGCGTCCATACGATCTCGTGAGGCGCGCGCCGATCGTCACGCCGGCCCTAGCCCTGACCGCCCTCCTGTCCCTGCCCGCCTGTGCGCACCACTACCGATTCCCCCCTGCCCAGGCGCCGTCGGTTAGCCTGGTCGAGGTCGGCGTCGCTTCCTGGTACGGCCCCGGCTACCACGGCAAGCGCACCTCCAGCGGCGAGCGCTTCGACCAGGACGAGCTGACGGCGGCCCACGCGAGCTGGCAGTTCGGGACGCGCGTGCGCGTCACGTTCCTCACCACCGGGCGCAGCGTCGTGGTCCGCATCAACGACCGGTTCCCGAACCACAAGGGACGGGTCATCGACCTCTCGCGCGCGGCCGCCCGTGAGATCGGGCTGATCGGGCCGGGCACGGGGCGCGTGCGTCTCGAGATCGTCGGCTGAGCGCGCACGGCGTGCTATAAGTACGCATGCCCGAGCGTCGTCTGCTCGTCATCGACGATGACCGGATGATCCACACGGTCATGCGGGCCACGCTCGAGAAGCACGGCTACAAGATCCACTCCGCCTTCGATCCCATACAGGCCCAGATGATGGTGCGCCAGGTCCGCCCGGACCTGATCGTCCTCGACATCACGATGCCGGGTGGCGGGGGCTTCGAGGCGTTCAAGCGGCTGCAGATGTTGAGCACCACGTCGCAGATCCCCATCGTGGTGTACACGTCGATGCCTCCGGCGGAAGTGACGGCCAGGATCCCGGAGGCTCCCAACGTCGCCCATCTCGCCAAGCCCTCGCCGCCGGAGGCCATCCTCTCCGCCATCCAGAAGCTGCTCCACGACGCCTAGCCGCCGCGAGCTGGCCTGCCGCTTGCTCTACTCTCCGGCGTATGAAGACCGAGATGCCGGACGCCCAAGCCGCAACCCCAACTTACGGTGAGCTTTACGGGACAACGATCCCGAGCCTCCGTGCCCGGCGTTCGGGTCTGGTGCCCGGGGCCTCGGGCGTCGCGCCCGGGTCCATGCCGATCGGACCGTTGGATGCGATCGTCTTTGGGCGCCTCGTCGCGCTCGAGTCCGGCGCACCGGGCTTCCTCGCCGAGCTCCTCGCCGAGTTCGAGAGCGGGGTCGACCAGCGCCTGACCGCGCTCCGGGATGCGCTGCGGGCGAGCAATCTCGAAGCGCTGGCCTTCGCGGCCCACAGCCTTCGCGGCAGCTGCGGCACCGTCGGGGCCCTGCGCATGGCGGCGCTGGCCAACAGCCTGGAGTACGGAAAACCCACGCGCACGCAGCGACGCGCGCTCGTAGGCCAGCTCGAGACGGAGTGGGCCGCGGTGCGGAGCGCGCTGGACGAGGTGCGGAGCCGCGACTAGGCTAGCGGAAGCGGCGGCTCAGGCCGACGGTAAGGCCCCACCGGCCATCCGCGGCCAGGAGCCCTCGCCGGACGGCGGCGTCGGCGCGGAGGCGGCCGCGTCCCACCCGCACGCCACCCCGCAGCTCGCCGTGCGCGTCGGCCCCCGGCATCCCTTTTCCAGGCCGTAGGCCAGGAAATCGCGCTGCTCATGCGTCCGGAAGACCTCGTCGTGCAGGGCGAGACCGGCGTTGCCGTGAAGGGTCACCCCTCCGATGGCCTGACTGGCGAGGATCTGCGCCGACATGCGCAGGGCGTTGGGGCCGAGGCCGTTGCCGAAGCTGGTCTCCGGAAGCAGCACGCCGAAGCGGGCCCCGATCGCCGGATGGCCGCGACCCTCGTCGACGAAGCGCACTTTCGCGCGCAGGGCGACATCACCCCAGTCGGAGACGCTCCCGAAATCCGGATCGTCGCGTTGGCCCACGCGCGCCGTCCACTCGAGATCGATCTCGACGCTGTCCGACGGCGAGTGCACGAGCCGGAGGACCGGGCCCGCCCAGCTCTCGCGCGGGCGGCCGGTCACGAAGTTGGGCTCGTCGCGGATCGCGTCGGCTCCGATCTCGAGGACCAGGGTGCCCCGCGGCGCGGTCGTGGCCTCCTCGGTCTGGAGGGGCCGCGTCTGCGCCCCCGCCCACCCGGCGAGGGCGAGCCAAACGCAGGCGACGGTCCACGCGCACCGAGGCCTCAGGAGCGGACGGTCCAGGGTCTCCGCGTCACCGGGGACTGGCCGCGACCGTAGGCGGGAAGAGGCTGTCCGGTGAGGGCCCAGGCCTCAAGCGCCAGCGGCCACATCATTTCCAGTCGCTGGACGGCGCTCGTTCCGTCGCTGAGGTCGTCACCGCGGGCATCACCGAGACGAAAGACGCGAACGGGCCACGAGGCGCGACCGGCCGCTCGTCGTCGCGCGTCCGGCTGCGCTGCCACATGTCGATTCTAGTGCGAGTGCGGCGCCCGGACAGGTCCGTGGGATACCGCGCGCGACCCATTGACCTTCGCGGCCGTCGGGCGTACAACCCCGCCAAAGGAGCGCGTCCATGGCAATCTCGGTCAAGAAGATCACGCTCTGGCGCCGGGAGATCGACGACCGGCCGGGCTCTCTGGCGCAGGTCCTCGCCCCCGTCGCCGACGCCGGCACCAGCCTTCGCGTCGTGATGGGGTATCGATACCCCGAGCCGTCGGGAAAGGCCGCCGTCGAGCTCGCGCCGGTGACGGGCCGCAAGGCGACCGCGGCCGCGCAGGCGGCCGGTCTCTCTCCCGCCTCGATCGGGGCGTTGCTCGTCGAGGGCGACGATCGACCGGGCCTCGGCCGTACGCTCGCCGGCGCCCTCGGCGAGGCCGGGATCAACCTGCATTTCCTGATGGCGCTCGTCAGCGGGCGGCGGTACGCGTCGGTGTTCGGATTCGGCAGCGACGCGGACGCGGATCGTGCCGTTTCCATCATCAAGAAGTCGGCGGCGGCAAAGCCCGCCCGGCGCACGGCGGCGGCGAAGAAGAGCCGGCGTCCCACGCGATCGAAGCGACGCTAGGTCGGCTCGCGGCAGGCGCGAGCCGCTACCGGCGCGCGGTGATCCGCCCGCTATAATCGTCCGTGGCCCACCCCGCCCGCCGGGTCGCGCCGACGGGATCGCGCGGCAACACCTATTCCTCCCAGCGCCTGCGGCTGGTCCTCATCCTGCTGACCGCGGTCACACTGCCCGTGGTGATCGGCTGCTCCGTCCTCATCTACTACTACCTGAAGTTCAACGTGATGGTGGACCGCCGCCTGCAGGGCGAGCGCTGGCAGGTCCCGGCGCGGCTGTATGCGAAGCCGCTCGTGCTGCGCACGGGCATGCCCATGACGGTGCGCGGGTTCGTCAACGTCCTCAACGGCCTGAAGTACGAGGAGAAGGATGACATCCCGGCCGCGCCCGGCGAGTTCGCGGTCGGGGCCCGCACGGTGACCTTCACTCCGCGCGGGGGACCAGGCGAGGCCGTGCTGCTCGAGTTCGACAAGGATCGGGTCAAGGAGATGCGCGGGCTGCAGACGAGGCGGAGCTACGCGACGCTGACGCTGGAGCCCGAGCTGATCACCACCTCATCAAGGCGGTGCTCGCGATCGAAGACCGCCGCTTCTTCACGCATCCGGGGCTCGATCCCTTCCGGATCGTGGGAGCGGCCCTCCGCAACATCAAGGCCGAGTCGTACATCCAGGGCGGCAGCACCATCACCCAGCAGCTCGTGAAGAACTTCTTCCTCACCCCGGAGAAGAGCTTCCGGCGCAAGGCGCAGGAGGCCCTGCTCGCCTTCGTCCTCGAGCGGCGCGCGAACAAGAAGGACATCCTCGAGCTGTACCTCAACGAGGTCTATCTGGGCCAGGTGGGCTCGTTCAGCATCAACGGAATCGGCGAGGCGGCGCGGATGTACTTCCACAAGGACGTGGGGAACCTCACCCTCCCGGAGGCAGCGCTCCTGGCCGGGATGATCCAGTCCCCGAATCCCTACAACCCGTACCGTCACGCCAAGCGCGCGACCGAGCGCCGCAACCAGGTGCTGCGCGCGATGCAGGAGGCGGGGTTCGTGGAGGCGGCCACGGCGGAGGCGGCCATCGCCCAGCCCGTGCGCGTCGAGAGCGCGTCGCTCGACAGCTCGGACGCGCCCTACTTCGTCGACCTCGTCAAGCAGCAGCTCTCGGAGCGCTACGACGCGAAGGACCTCGCCACCCAGAACCTGGCCGTCTATACCTCGCTCGACCTGTCGCTGCAGGCCCAGGCCCAGGACGTCCTGCGCGACGGCCTGGCCAAGGTCGACAAGATGATCAGGCGCAAGGTGCATCCTCCGGTCCAGGGCGCGCTGATCGCCCTCGAGCCCTCGACGGGAGCGATCGTGGCCCTGGTGGGCGGGCGCGACTACACGGAGAGCCAGTACAACCGCGCGACCACCGCCAAGCGCCAGCCGGGGAGCACGTTCAAGCCGTTCGTCTACCTGACGGCGTTCGAGGCGACCTTCGACGACCCGGCCCTCCCGCCCATCACCCCCGCCACCGTCGTCGAGGACGCGCCGACCGTGTTCCTCTTCGGCAGGCAGGAGTACGCGCCGCAGAACTACGAGAACGACTACAAGGGATACGTGACCCTGCGGACGGCCCTCGCCCACAGCCTCAACAACGCGACGGTGAAGGTGGCGGAGATGGTCGGCTTCGAGCGCATCGCCGACCTCTGGAACCGCCGCTTCGGCATGCCCGACAAGGTGCAGCCCTATCCCGCGGTCGCCCTGGGCTCGTTCGAGGCCACGCCCCTGGAGCTGGCCTCCGCGTACAACATCCTGGCCAACATGGGGCTGAAGGTTCCCCCGGTCACCGTGCTCAAGGTCCTGGACGAGAGGGGCGCGGCGATCGAGCAGCACTATCCGAGCCCGGCGCGGGTGGCGCGGCCGGAATCGACCTTCCTCGTGGTCAACATGATGCGCAGCGTGATCAACAACGGCACCGCCGCCGCCGCGCGGTCCATGGGCTTCATGGCCGACGCCGCGGGCAAGACGGGCACGACCAACGACCTGCGCGACGCGTGGTTCGCGGGGTTCACGCCCGACCTCCTCTGCGTCATCTGGATCGGATTCGACGACAACACTCCGATCGGGCTCAGCGGCGCGCGCGCCGCCCTTCCCCTGTGGGTCGACTTCATGAAGGCCGCGCAGGCGGGCACGCACGGCGAGAAAATCCAGCCGCCGCCGTCCAACGTCGTCTTCGTGGACATCGACAAGCAGACGGGTCTGCTCGCGACGCCCAACTGCCCGCAGGTCATCTCGGAGGCCTTCGTCGCCGGCACCGAGCCCCGCGAGTACTGCTCCTTCCACTCCGGCTACGAAAGCACGATCCCGCCCTATCCGCAGCCTTCGCCGTCGCCCTGGCGCTAGCCTCCGGTCTTGACCATGGCCAGGGGCGGCGGCTAGACTGATCGCCTGCGTTTTTGGGCGCTTAACTCAGCGGTAGAGTGCCACCTTCACACGGTGGAAGTCGTAGGTTCAAGTCCTACAGCGCCCACCATCCTTCAACGATTTAGGGGCTCCACGACATCAACTTGGGTCCAGGTTGGGTCCAACTTGGGTCCAGACTGCCGCCCGGCCGTTGCAGTGGACCCAAACGCGTACGCGGCCATGACCAAGCTACTTCTTGTCCGTCCTGGCGTGCGCGTCTTTCATCAATAGTGCTCCCAGGCCACGCGCCACCGTTCCTTGGCGTCCGACGACTTCACGATCAACTCGTTACCGGAGAACTCGTACGATCGCACCAGGTCCTTGCCGATGAGGCTCCGAACGAGCGCGCCCTCAACGTGGTAGGTGAACGTGCGAGCGCTCGCGTCGACCTGGTATCGGCCGAAGGTGGCCTCGTAGCCGCCTTGCGCATACTGTACCGGTGCCGCCGCGGCCCCCGCCTGCGGAGTCCGATACATGACTTGAACCGACGCGTGGCCGTCGCCCGTGAAGACGAACATCCCGGTGCAATCGGCCCGGTGAATGTTGCCATCCGGGCCGGGCTCTTCGAGCCAGGCCAGCCGCCACGCGCCGACGAAACGATCACGTGTGTCGTCGCCGACTGCTCGCCCCTGGGCGCGCGAGGCCGTCGCGCTCAGGACCAACGCGGTGGCCACCAACGACACCACGCCCATCGACATCAGCTTCTTCATGTCTGGTCCTCGTCATTCCATGCTCCTCGGGCGAGTCGGTGTTTCTGGTCGTGTCTGTCGTTTGTTTCGGCCTGTCGGCGCTCGAGAGAGCGTCGGTTCGTCCAGGCCCCGGAGACGGAGCGTCTCGATCAGTGCCGTGAGCGCAGCGGGCTGCTGCCGCCGGCTCGGGTAATAGAGGAAGAAACCGGGAAAAGGCGGGCACCAGTCCTCGAGGACGCGTACGAGCGTCCCGTCGGCCACGTACGGGGCGGTGCGGTCGTCACCGAGGAACGCGAGACCCACACCGTCGAGGGCGGCACGGACCACGAGATCCACGTCGTCCACGATCAACGGTCCCGACACGGAGACGACGACCGACTGCTTGCCCTTGTCGAACTCCCACCTGTACACCTCGCCGGTTCCGTGGCGGAAGTTGATGCACCGGTGAGCGGTGAGGTCCTTCGGCGTCTTCGGCCGCGGATGCGCGGCGAAGTAGGCGGGAGCACCGACAATGGCGGGCCGCTGATCCTTCGACACGCGCACCGCGACCATGTCCTTCTCGATGAACTCTCCGAGTTGGACCCCCGCGTCGAAACCGGCCGCCACGAGGTCCAGGTGGCGGTCCTCGGTCCGGACGTCGAGCAGCACGTCCGGATAGTCGCGCGCGAACTGTCCGAGCTTCGGCGCCAGGATGCTCATGGTCGCGAGCCTTGGGACCAGCAACCGCAGCCGACCCGCCGGCCGCGCGCGCAACCCGGAGATTCGATCGAGAGCGCCGCGGATGTCGCCGAGCGCGGGACGAAGGCTGGCCAGGAGCTCTTCCCCCGCCTCGGTCGGCGCGACGCTGCGCGTGGTGCGTGAGAGCAGCCGGACGCCGATCTGCTCCTCGAGACGCCGCATGGCGTGGCTCAGCGCGGAGGGCGAGACCTCCAATCGCTTGGCGGCGCGGGTGAAGCTCCGCTCCTCGGCCACCACCGCGAAAGCGGCCAGCGCGCCCAGCTCCTCCCGCACCATTGCTGAATTCTAGTCACAGGGCCATCCGCATTTCCCCTCTACTCAAGCGTTCCGGGACGCGTAGCTTGTAGATGGAGGAGCAAGGCGCATGGAGATCAAGAAGAGCGGTTCTCAGCCGTCCGCCAAGGGATCCACGGAGTGGTTCACGGGGGACGTCCGGATCGATCCGCTGGGCCAGGCGACCGCGCCCGCTCGCGTGCTCGTGGCCAGCGTTACTTTCGAGCCCGGCGCGCGCACGGCCTGGCACGTCCACCCCCTGGGCCAGACGCTCGTCGTGACCGCAGGCTGCGGCCTCGTCCAGAGCGAAGGCGGCCCGGTCCAGGAGATCCGTCCGGGCGACGTCGTCCTGTGTCCACCGCGTGAGAAGC
>QHVP01000298.1 GCA_003222295.1 Acidobacteriota bacterium
CACTCCGGAAGTGTCCTGATCGAGCCGTTGATGGACGCCTAGAGGCACCGCGTTCGCCGGGCCCGGCGCCGCGCGTGACTGGAGAAGCCGCTCGACCAGACCGACGAGGTGGGGACGGCGAGGGTCGGCCGAGGGGACCGTCGCCAGCCCCGGCGGCTTGTCCACCGCGATGACCGCGTCGTCCTCGAACAGGATGCGCGCGCTCTCCAGCGCCGAGGGGCCATCGTCCCTGCGGACGAGCTCCGGACGGAGGATGAGGTCGAGGATCGCCCCGCCGTCGATCCGCCGCCCGGGGGCCCGAAGCGGCTGGCCGTGCACGCGCAACGCGCCCGCCATGATGAGGCGGCGGACGGCCGCCCGCGAAGGCTCGCTCCCCAGGACCTCCGTCAGCCACTCCCGCGCGACTTCGTCCGCGCGCCGGCCGGCCTGCCGCGCGTCGGCGGTGCGACGGAGCCGTTGCGCCGTCAGCGCGGGCGGCCCGCCGCCGGGGCCGGCGGGCGATCGCGGAAGAACCGATCGCAGGCCGCCCGGAAGCGATGCTCGAGGGCCTGGCCGGCATCTCCGGGAAGCGGAGGGAGACGCCGCCACGCGGCCTGGGCGGCCTTCACCTCGTCGACCTCCGCGCGGCGCTTGGCTTCGACTTCTCCCCGGCCGCCCATGGTGTTGGTGGCGAGGGCCTCCTTCAGACGCCGCGCGAGGTCCTGGCCCGACAAGGCGGATGCGGGCGGCTCCGCCTGCGCGGTCAGGGACTCGACGCGGGCAAGGAGCTTCTCGCGCCGCGTGCGTCCGGCCTCGGGATCGAGGTCCGTGCCGCGGAAGGCCTCGGGCCAACCCGCCACCGCGCGCTCACGCGCGGCCGCGATACGTCCGCTCAGGGCCTCCTCCTCCGCGGCGGGCAGCGCCGTACCTTGTCGCGCCCGCGCGACGAGCTTCTGGATCTCTTCGGCCACGCCCGGCGGAGCGGGATCCGTGCCCGCACCCGCGACGAGTGCCTCCAGCTCCTTGACCGCCGCTTCGCGCTGGGCGAGCCGGGCCTGGCGCTCGGCTTCGTCGCGGTGCTTGTACCGCTCGAAGAACGCGTCGCAGGCCGTGCGGAAGCGCTGCCAGACCGCCTCGGAGCGGTCGCGGCGAACGGGGCCGACGGTCTTCCATTCCGCCTGGAGCTTCCGCGCCTCGGCCGCGGTCGCCTCCCAGTCCGTCGATCCCGCGAGGGCCTCCGCGCGCTCGCACAGGGCCTGCTTGCGCGCCATGTTGGCGGCCCACTCCTGCTTGCGCTTCTTGAGGTCTTCCTGGCGCCGCGAGAAGAAGCGGTCGCAGGCGGCCCGGAACCGCTTCCAGACCGCGTCCCCCGGCTTGCGCGGAGCGGGACCGATCTCCTTCCAGCGGGCCTGCAGTGCCTTGAGCTCTTCACTCGCCTTCATCCATTCCGTGGAATCGGCCAGCGCTTCCGCCTTCCCGGCCAACTCCTGCTTGAGGCGCAGGTTCTCGTTCTCGCGCGCCGCCTTCTCCGCGAAGTACGCGTCGAGCTTCTCCTTGATGGGCGCGCGCGCCGTCTGATAGCGCTGCCGGAGAGAGGTCGCCTCGTCGCGCGGCGCAATGCGCACCTCCGCCCAGCGGCCGTCGAGGGTGCGCAGCTCCTTGGCCGCCTTCTCGAGGTCGGTCTGCGCGGCCAATGCCTCCATGCGGCGGCACAGCTCCTCCTGGGCCGTCGCGTTGCCCCAGCGGCTCCACTCCTCGGCCTCGCGCGCCTCCTGCGCGCGCGCGAACAAGGCGGCGCGCGCCTCCCGGAGCTGCCGGGCGAGCTTGGGCGGCAGCGCGGCCAGGTCGTCGTGCGGGAGCCGTGCCTCGCGCAAGGCGACCTCCGCGTCGCGAAGGGAGAACGGGTTCGCGGCCACGAGGGCGGTGAGCCGCGCGCACAGCGCCTCCGCCTGCGCGGTTCGCTCCCTGCGGTCGGCGCGCAGCCGTGGGGCCAGGCTCGGCGCCTCCGGGGCGGATCCCTCGCCCGCGGGCACGTCGGCGGCGGCCGGCTCCGCCTGAGCCGCGGGCGCGGCGGCCTCGGAGACATCCTCCGGGCTTGCACTGCGGCCACCGGCTGGCGCGTTGGCTGCGCTCTCTCCGCTCGTGACGTCCTCGCCGCCCATGTCCTCCTCGTCCGACGCGTTGACCGCGCCTTCCGCCACCTCGTCCTCGGCCGGCCTCCCCACCGCCGCCGGTCGCAGGACCTCCATCCTCTCACGCGCGCGTCGTGCCGCCGCCTTGTTGCGTGCGCGGGCCGCCACCGTCCGCAGCGCCTCCGCGTCCTCGATGCGGTCCACCGCCGCCACTGCCGCGTCCTTGTGCTCGCTGCGGGCGGCAATCTCGGCCAGGGCCGCGCCATCCGTCACGGCCGCCACCGCCCGCTGACGCACCTCGGGGTCGGCGGCGCTGCGGGCCACGCGGGAGAGGGCGTGCGCGTCGCGCAGGCGTCCCACGGCGTCCGCCCGCACGGCCGGCAACGCCGCGGAGAGGGCCAGGCTCGTGAGGTGCCCCGCCTCGGTGAGCGCGGCGCCGGCCGGTGGCGCCGTGGCCGCATCGGCTCCCAGCGCCAGCGTGACCAGCGCGCCCGCCGCCTTCTCCCGGACCCCGGCATCCTCATCGCCGGCGGCGCAGGGCCGCCCGCCTCACCCGCGGATCGGCGTCGCTGGTGGCGATCCGGGCGAGCTGGTCCTGCTCCTCGGCCGGGATCTCGCGCACGCCCTCGGCACGGACCTTCGGATCCGGGTCTTCCCAGCGTGGGCGGCGGCGGAGGCGATCGAGGAGGGCCATGCCCGAGCAGTCTCGAGGAGTCCTATCGTAGCAAGAAGCTCAGGGCTGCGGTCGCAGCGGGCTCGGAGTCCGGCTCGCGGCCCCCGCGCCCGTCCTCTCCAGGACGAACCGATCGAGTCCCCGAAGCAGCTCTTCGCGGTTGGAGTAGGGGCCCGGCCGGTAGCCGCGTGAGGAGATGCCTTCCTGCGCGAATTGCGAGAGCTCCCAGTCCTGGCGGTTGGTCAGGTCCCAGAATTCGATCGCGTCCTGCGGGTCGAAGTCCGATCGCGCGATCTGGTCGGGGTGGAAGTGCCATTCGCAGATGACATCCGTGCGGTCCACCGCGCGCGGCCACATGGTGAAGGTCAGCATGTAGTCGGGGTGCAGGTTCAGGAGGAGGTTGGGCAGGATCGCATAGTAGTAGACGTGCCGCTGGTCGTCGGGTCCCAGGCCGGGAAGGTAGGCGCGCGTGGTCTGCCCATCCATCGTCAGCGTCTTCACCCCCTCGCGCAGGTCCATGCGTCCGCCGAGATAGGTGGGCTGGGGTGGCTCGTTGTCGCCGCTCATGTAATGCGACTGACGGTGCAGAAGGGGGTGGACGATCGGGCAGTGCAGGCACTCCGAGTAGTTCTGGATGATGAGCTTCCAGTTCGCCTTCAGCTCGTAGACGCGGTGCTCGACGAGGCGGAGGTCGGCCATGCCCCAGGGCTCGAACTTCGCGGGCAGCGCGGCCAGGTGCTCGGAGTACGGCCGGGGCCGGTCCGAGAGATTGATGAAGACGTGCCCGTCCCAGATCGCGGTCGCCACCGGCTGCAAGGGATAATCCGCTTCCGCGAACCCGGCGACCTTCTCCATGTGAGGCGCGCTGACGAGGCGTCCGTCCAGGCCGTATGTCCAGGCGTGGTAAGGGCACTGGATGCGGCCGGGGAGCTGGCCTTCGTCGGCATTGCAAAGGCGCGTCCCGCGGTGCCGGCAAACGTTGTGGAACGCGGAGACGCGTCCGTCCTCGCCCGCCAGCACCACCACGCTCGCGTTGCCGACCTGGCGCAGGAAGTAGCGCCCGGGCGCGGAGAGCTGCTCGGTCCGGCCGGCGCACAGCCACATGTCGAAATGGATCCTCTCCATCTCGAGCTGGAAGTGCGCCGGGTCCGTGTAATAGCGCGCGGGCAGGGTCTTCACCCCCTCCGGCATCTCCGGGCGCGTGTTCACGTACATGGACCCTTCCCCTCCCCACCGGCCAAGGACACAGGAAAGGATAGAGGCCCCACCGACCCGCGGCAAGCGAGAGCCTGATCCGCCTGCCTTGACCCGCCGCCAGGCGGCGCTTAGCCTCTTCCCACGCATGAAGATGCTCGTGGAGTGCGTGCCGAACTTCTCGGAAGGACGCGACCGTGAGGTGATCGACGCGATCGCGGAGGCGATCCGTCGCACCCCCGGCTGCACCCTCCTGGACGTCGATCCCGGGCGTTCCACCAACCGCACCGTCTACACCTTCGTGGGCGCGCCCGACGCCGTGGTGGAGGGGGCGCTGGCCGCCGCCCGCGTCGCTCATGCCCGCATCGACATGCGCTCCCACCGCGGCGAGCACGCCCGGATGGGAGCCCTCGACGTCTGCCCCTTCGTTCCCGTGTCCGGCGTGACGATGGAGGACTGCGTGGCCTGCGCCCGCGAGTTCGGCCGGCGCGCGGCGGAGGAGCTCGGCATCCCGGTCTACCTCTACGAAGCGGCCGCGGAGGCGGCGCATCGCCGCACGCTGAGCCAGATCCGTGCCGGCGAATACGAGGGCCTCGCCGAGAAGATCGTGCGGCCGGAGTGGCTTCCGGACTTCGGGCCCGCGCGCTTCGTACCGGCCTGGGGAGCGACCGTGACCGGCGCCCGCCATTTCCTCATCGCCTACAACGTGAACCTGCTCGCGACGAAGGAGCAGGCCCATCGCATCGCCCTCGAGCTGCGCGAGCAGGGCCGCGGACCCGAGCAGCCGGGACGGCTGCGGGCGGTCAAGGCCGTGGGCTGGTGGGTCGACGAGTACCAGGTGGCCCAGGTGTCGATGAACCTCGACGACTACAAGGTCACGCCTCCGCACGTCGCCTTCGCGGCGGTGGTCGAGGAGGCGCGTGCGCTCAAGCTGGCCGTGGCCGGCTCCGAGATCGTGGGCCTCGTCCCCCTGCAGGCCCTTCTCATGGCCGCTCAGCACTACATCGAGGCGGAGGGCCTGTTCATCGTGGACGAGCGCCAGAAGATCCGGCTCGTCGCGGACCGGCTGGGCCTGGGGACCGTGTCGCCCTTCGTTCCAAGCAAGCGCGTCATCGAGTACCAGGTGGCGGGCGAAGCCGACGCGCCGCTGGCCTCGTCGTCCGTGCGGGACTTCGTCCGCGCCGTCGGCGCGCGGACGCCGGCCCCCGGCGGAGGCTCCGCGTCCGCGCTGATCGCGGCGCTCGGGGCCGCGCTGGGGACGATGGTCGGATGGGTGACGTACGGCAAGCGCAAGTTCGAGGACAAGGACGCGGTGATGCGTCGGCTCATCCCTCCTCTCCGCGAGGCGATGGAGGCGCTGATCCCCCTCGTCGACGCGGACACGCAGGCCTTCGCGGATTACCTGGCCGCCCGGGCCCTGCCCAAGGCGACGGAAGAGCAGGCCACGCGTCGATTGGAGGTGATGGAGGCGGGGCTCAAGAAGGCGATCGAGATCCCGCTCACCGTCCTGCGTGTAGGCGACGGCTGCTGGGAGCCGATGGTGCAGATGGCAGAGCACGGAAACATCGCGTCGCGCTCGGACCTCGAGGTCGGAGCGAAGGCGCTGGAGGCCGGCCTCTGGGGCGCCTCGCGCAACGTGCTCATCAACCTGGCCGGGATCCCGGACGAAGCGTTCCGCACCGCCGCCGCGGCGGAAGCGGAAGCCATTGCGCAGCGGGCGCGGGCGCAGCTCGACGCGATCGTGACGATCCTCGCCGGCCGCTGACCGGGCCCGCTCGACTCAGCGAGGCGTCGGCGGAACGGGCGGCGCGTTGCCCTGCTGCGTACTGACTCCGGGGGCAACGGTCCCGGGAGTGAACGGTCCCGTTGTCGTCACCGGTTGGCCGGGGCCCCGGGACTCGTCGTCGTTACCCCGGGCGCGACCGTGCCGGGCGTGAAGTTGCCCTGGCCGGAGGTCGTCAGGGCGGCCCCACCCTGCGAACCGGGCGTGACGGCGCCTGGCGTGAAGGGACCCTGGACGGTCGGCCTACCCAGCGCGCCCGGATTGGCCGTCGTCACGCCGGGAGCGATGCTGCCCGGAGTGAAGTTGCCCTGCGTGAACGCGCCCCCCGGCATGGTGCTGACGATCGACGTTGGGCCTGCTGACCTGATGAACGCCCCCGGCACCAGGCCGAGGGCAATCGCCGTCTGCGGCGAGACGACGCCGGCCGGGATGGCCGCGATTCCGCCGACGCCGGAAACGATGATGCCGTTGGGATTGGGCCCGACCACCAGCATTCCGGGTGCATACACGGTGCTGCCGGCCGCCACCGCGACGCCGCCCCTGCCGGGCGCGGTCGCGGGAGCGCCGAAGACGACGCCCGACGGAAGCAGGTCGGCGATGGTCAGCATTCCGGGCGGAAGGGGTCGGACACCCCGAGCCACGACGTCGATGGCGATGGCGCGCTTGCCGGCGAGCCGGTCGTCGAAGGCGAGGACCACTTCGTCACCGACGCTGAGCATGTCCAGCCGCCCGCGGGCGGCCGAGTCCACGTCGTAGATCCAGAGATCCCCATCGTAGGTCTCGACCAGCACCTTCGAGGAGATGGGGTCGGCCGCGATCATGATCGCCCCGACTTCAGTCCGGCCGAACGGGCCGTTGTACATCCTCGTCTCCTGCAGGCTCGCGCAGCCGGCGCCCAGCAGAGACACGGCGATGATGGCGCCAAGGGTCTCTCTCATCACTCTCCCTCCCCAAAGGGGGTACGCCGCCGCATGGCGGCATTTCCGCGATTAGAATCAGCAAGTTTCGTACCAACACCTACAATCGACGGATGGAGCAGGCCGACGTCATCGTCATCGGCGCGGGGGCGGCGGGGTTGACGGCGGCTCGCGATCTCTCGACGTCCGGCCGCCGGGTCATCGTCCTGGAGGCGCGCGATCGCTGGGGTGGCCGGGTCTTCACCCATCGCTCTCCCATGTGGCCGGTGCCGGTCGAGCTCGGGGCCGAGTTCGTCCACGGCGAGCCCGGGGAGACGATGGAGGGCGCGCGCGCCGCGGGCCTGGCCGTGGAAACCCTCTCCGACCGCCATGTATGGGCCAAGGGAGGCCGGCTCCGGCCCATGGGCGACATGTGGTCGCGGTTCGACGCCGTCCGCAAGCGGATCTCGACACGCGGGTCCGACGTCGCCTTCGCGGAGTTCCTCGCGCGCCACTCGTTCCCGCGGCCGGTGAAGCAGCTCGCACGCATGATGGTCGAGGGCTACCACGCGGCATCGGTGGCCCGGATGAGCGCCCAGGCCCTGGCCGCGGGCGACGAGGAGATGGACGAGGCGTCACACCGCCAGCACCGGCTCGTGGACGGGTACGACCGGCTTCTCGGTTGGCTGCGCGCGGGCCTCGATCCCGCCTGCGTGACCGTGCGTCTCCGCGCCGCCGCCACCGAGGTGCGCTGGGAGGAAGGTCGCGTGCGCGTCCGCGCGCGCGTGGGTACCGGAATGGGGGCCCAGACGTTCGGCGCGCGAGCCGTGGTCGTCACCCTCCCGCTGGGTGTCCTCAAGGCTCCGCCCGAGGAACGCGGGAGCCTGCGCTTCCGTCCCGAGCTCGATCGCTACCGCCGGGCCCTCGACGGCCTCGACATGGGGCACGTGGTCAAGGTGGTCCTGCGGTTCCGGGAGAGCGCCTGGAGCGCCGACGCCGATTTCTTCCACGAGCCGGGCGCCGCCTTCCCCACCTGGTGGACGCGCGGCCCGCTGCGCGTGCCTGTCCTGACCGCCTGGGCCGGCGGGCCCGCGGCCGAGGCCCTGCGCGGCATGGCCAAGCGTGACGTCGTCGACGTCGCCCTGGCCACGCTGGCCTGCATGCTCGGGGAGCGGCGGGCGCGGCTGGAACAGCTCGTGGAAGGATGGGCGTGGCACGATTGGCAGGCCGACCCGTTGAGCCGCGGCGCCTACGCGCACGTGCTCGTCGGCGGAGTTGGCGCCCAGCGCGCGCTGGCCCGCCCCATCGAGCACACGGTGTTCTTTGCGGGGGAGGCGACCGACGCCGAGCAGACGGGCACGGTGAGCGGCGCCATCGCCTCCGGGCGCCGCGCCGCCCGCCAGGTGCAGGCGGCGCTGGCCTCGCGGATGAGGCGCCAGCGGTCTCATCCCTCGGCCTGACCGGGACTTGACAGCCCGGCCGCCCGCGGGCCAGACTTCGCTCAATCCCGTTCCGCCGTTCGTAGAGGGTCCCTCCCCGTAGTTCTCGCCTCCGACTGGCGACGTGGCGCGTCCGCGTGCCGCGCCCGCCCGGCCGTGGAGACTGCGCCCTGAACGCGAGAGTGCTGGTCCGGTGGCATCGGAGCCGCCGGAAGCAGTGAGGAATCATGCTCAACTTCCGCGCTCGTCACTGGATGCCGTTCCTCGCCGCCACCCTCTGGACGGCCTGCGGGAGTGGCTCACCGGGTGGTCCCTCCTCGCCCGGCCCCGCCAACGAGGCGCCGCCCCGCCGCACGGCCGCGATGATGCCGCGGTTGCCGGCCCTGATCGGCCAGCACGGGCGCACCTTCGATCGCGCCTACGTGACCCAGTCGCTGTGCGCGCCGTCCCGCGCCTCCATCCTGACCGGCCAGTACCCCCACAACCATCGCGTGCTCGACAACACGGGCCCCGACGGCGGCTTCGGCGCCTTTCGCCGCGGCCAGGAAGCGTCGACGGTCGCCACCTGGTTGCATGCGGCCGGATACCGCACCGCCCTCGTCGGCAAGTACATGAACGGCTATCCCACCGCCAACCGTCCCGACTACATCCCTCCGGGATGGGACGAATGGCGCGCCCAGCTCAGCGAGCTGACCGCGGACCGGTACGTGAACTACTTCCTCAACGAGAACGGCACGGTCAATCCCTTCGGCGTGCAGGACAAGGACTACGAGACGGATGTCCTCACGAACCGCGCCGTGACCTTCGTCGAGCGTGCGGTGCAGGACCAGAAGCCGTTCTTCCTGTACCTCGCGCCGGACGCGCCGCACCTGCCGGCCATACCCGCGCCGCGGCACGCCACGCTCATGAACGGGGCGGAGGCGCCGCGTGTGCCCTCCTTCAACGAGGCCGACGTCAGCGACAAGCCCGCCTTCGTCCAGAACGCCTCCCTCATGACCCCCACCGAGATCCGGAAGCTCGACCGGACGGAGACGGCGCGCCTGCGCACGATGCTGGCGGTGGAGGACATGCTCGCGGACGTCCTCACCGTGCTGGCCGCGAACCAGATCCTGGACGAGACGTACGTGTTCTTCATGTCCGACAACGGCATCATGCTCGGCGAGCACCGCCTCATCACCACCAAGAACGTCAGCTACGAGGAAGCGATCCGCGTTCCGCTCGTGGTGATGGGCCCGGGCATCTCCGCGGCCAGCCGCGACGACGAGCACTTCGTCCTCAACATCGACCTCGCGCCGACGCTGGCCGAGCTGGCCGGCGCCGCCGTCCCCGATTCGGTGGACGGCCGCTCGATGCTGCGGCTGCTCCGCGGAGAGTCCGTTCCGGACTGGCGGCGCGACGCCGTCTCGGAGTCGATCTCCTATGCCGGCGGCCTCAGCGGAGTGTTGCGCACGCCCGAGTACGCCTACAACGAGCTCGAGTCGAACGAGCGCGAGCTCTACGACATGCGCTCGGACCCCTACCAGCTCTCCAGCCTGCACCGCCGGGCGGATCCGGCGCTCATGGCGACGCTGTCCGCGCGGCTCGCCCAGATCACGACCTGTCGCCGGGCCAGCTGCCGCAACTAGTCAGGCCGACCAAGAACGCGGCGCCCGCGTACATCAACGCCGCTACTTCACCTCGCGCAACCGTGACGCGATCCACAGCGTGCGGTGCGCCGCCGTCGTGAAGGTGCCGGCCGCGATGACCCCCAGGATCCACAGCGCGAGGGTGCCCGGCCTCCACCCAAAGGCCGCCGCCACCGGGTGGTCGAACAGGCACGCGGCAAAGACGAGGACGAGCCGCTCGGCCCGCTGCATCAGGCCCTCCCTGCAGAGGACGCCCACCGACTCCCCTCGCGCGCGCGTGTAGCTGACGAGCAGGGAGCCGGTGATCGCGCCCGCGGCCAGGAGCGGGCCATAGGCGAAGGCACGCAGGTAGACGACGAACCCGAGGAAGACGAACACCTCGACGAAACGATCGAGGGTGCTGTCGATGAAGGCGCCATAGGGCGAGGAGACCTGCTGCGCGCGGGCCACGCGTCCGTCCATGACGTCGCAGACCCCGCCGAGGAGGATCGCCCATCCTCCCAGCTCGAGATGCCCCGCGCCGATGGCGATGCCGCTGGCCAACCCGAACAGGAGGCCACCCACGTTGAAGGCGTCCGGGGTGAGCCCCAGCGCCTTGGCCAGCCGGTCCAGCGGGGAGAGAGCCCACAGGAACCAGTGCACGAGGAAGTCGCCGGCCCCCATCAGGAAGCGTGAGCCGCGGCGGTCCGCATCGGGATCGCGGCGGGATCCGGAAGCGGCGTAGACGACCAGCGAGAGCACGATGATGGCCAGCGCGGCGAGGAACACGACGGCCGACGGGCGCAGGCCCTTCACGGCTTGTCCTTGTGTCGCAGGTAGTCGATCACCCGTGGCCACAGGAAGATCAGGGGCAGCCGCCGCTCGCGCTCGGTCAGCTCGATCGTCTGCCCGCTGTGGCGGCGCGCCTTGTGGAGGAGGAACTCGAGCCAGTCCTCGAAGGTGACGACGTACTTCGCCCAGCGCGCGGTCGCCCGAACGAGGGACCATCGGAAATAGAGCCGGCTCCGCCGGCGCTCGCGGGCGGTGGCCGGCCGGGCCAGGGCGTAGGTGCCGGGCTCCGGCGCGACGAGGTCACCCCGGGCCTGCAGCGCGTCGAGCAGGACGGTATACACGGGCCGAAGGTAGTCCTCCTGGGCGCGCCAGAGCGCCTCCGCGCGCCCCTCCGGTTCCGGGCGGATCTCCCCCGCGTAGGAGACGCGCAGCAGCGTGCGGCAGTACTCGCTGACGTCGAAGCGGGCGGGCAGCCACGGCCTCACCCAGTCGTAGGTGAGGACGTGCGCGGAGACGAGGGCGTCGAGCACGGATCCTTCGGCGGGCGGGCCCGCGCAGAAGAGCAGCTCCGTCGGCTGGAACAGCCGGCCGGCGATGAAGTGGTCCTTGCGCCAGCGCGACGTCCCGCGCTGCAGCGCCGCTTCGCTGACCACCGCGCACTTCGCGAGCACGCGCGTGCCGTCCGCGAGGGCCACCGGCAGCGAGACCTGGTTGGGGGGCAGCCAGGCGTTGAGCGCGGCTCCGAGGGAAGGACGATGGCGCAGCCGGCCCCGGGCGCGGAGGGACCGGTAGAACGGCGTGTACGCGTCGACGACCACGAAGAGGTCGTAAGCGCTGTAGGCGTCCGGACGCGCCCGGGTCTTGCGCGAGCCGAAGAACACGACCGAGCGGACGGCCTCGCCTCCGGCGTCGACCACCGCCCGCGCGACCGCGGCCGCGTCGGGGCGCGGCGCGGAGGGACGCACGCGCGCGGCCACCGCCGCGCGCAGCGCCTCAGGCGGCCACACCCGCGCCTCCGCGCAGCTGTCGCAGACGCTCGACCATCTCGCGGCGAATCCCCTCCAGGAAGGGGCCGTACTCGCCGTCCGCGGGCGGCAGGAACGCGCCCAGCACCACCGTCCGCCCGTCGATGCGGTCGATGTTGAACAGGAAGTCGACGAAGCGCCGGCCCTTCCAGAACCCGTCCGTGACCAGGACGTATACGGGCAGCGGCCGCTCGCGGAGCATGATCTGGAGGCCGGCGGTGTGGAAGGCCTGGATCTCGCCGTCCCGGGTGCGGTGCCCTTCCGGGAAGACCACGATCCCGTGGCGCTGCGCCCGCGTCGCCTCGCGCAGCGCGCGTAGCGAGCCCTTGCGGTTCTCCGGCTCGATGAGCGGGCAGCCGAGGAGACGCATGCACAGCGACACCGACGGCACCCAGCGGCCGTAGCGGGCGCGCGCGATGAAGCGCGGGATGTAGGGCTGCGCCATCAGGACCGTCGTCGGGATGTCGAGCAGGGACTGGTGGTTCATCACCACGTAACACGGCTCACCGGTGGGGATCGTGCCCGTGCGGGCCACGCGCCCTCCGGCCGCGCGGATGATGCCGAAGATGCCGTTCGACATCCCCTTCATGTACCAGGCGATGACGGCCTCGGCTCGCGCCGGGCGCAGGCGCATGGCCGGCCAGACCACCAGCCGCTCCCACACCTCCCCGACGACCAGCCATGCCACGAGGCCGACGACCCCGAGCAGGCTTCGGATCTGGGCGGCCAGCCGCATGGCTCAGGCGTGCGCGGGGACGAGCACGCGCAGCGCGGCCGGACGGATGCCGATGGTGAGCTCGCTCGCGCCCGCCCGGTTCCACTCTCCATCCGTCTCGTAGGCAGGCGGGCCCGCGAACCGCAGCTTGAAGGAGGCGGCGCGGCGGAAGCGAACCTCGGGGGCGGTGTCGTGCCGGCCGCGCAGGAGGGAGAGCAGGATCGGCAGCCGACGCCGCGGGGGCATGTTCGCGAAGACGACGCAGTCGAGCCGCCCGTCCGAGAGGTCGGCGGTGGGCGCGATGCGGAAGCCTCCGCCGAAGACGCGCGCGTTGGCGATCACCAGCATCATCATGTCTTCGCGGCGTCCGGGCTCGCCGTCCACGGCCATCTCCACCGGGAACCCCGTGAACCGGTAGAGCTGGCGTATCGCGCAGTAGAGGTAGAGCGGCGCGCCTCGAAGATAGCGCACCTGCCACGAATCCTCGATGACCGCGATGTCGAAACCGAATCCCACCACGTTCAGGAAGTAGCGGGACTCGACCGTGCCCACGTCGATGGCCCGGGTGTGCCCGGCGGCCACGACCCGGGCGGCGGCGGCGGGGTCCTGGGCGGGCACCTCGAGGGACTTGGCGAGGTCGCACCCCGTGCCGCCCGCCACCAGCCCGAGGGCCACGTCCTTTCCCGAGCGCAGGATGGCGTTGCCGACGTTGCTCCAGGTGCCGTCGCCGCCCACGGCCACGATCCGGCGGTGGCCCTGGGCGATGGCTTGCTGGGCGATGGTGATCTCGTCACCTGCGCGCGTGCTGAGGCCGTGGGCGATGGCCGCGCTCCCCGTGGCCTGGGTGAGGGCATCGAGGACGGGCCGGACGAGACGTCCTCCGCGACCCTTGCCGGACGCCGGGTTCACGACCACGAAGATGTCGTCCGGCGCGGACAAGGGCCCGGTCAGGCCGCCTCGAGCTGTTCCAGGGGCTGGAACGTCTGCAGGCCGTCCCGCATCCATTGCTCGCGGAAGGGGACGTCGTAGACGTCGGCGATGGAGAGCACCTTGTTGAAGGGGTGGTCGTAGAGCTTGACGCTTCCCTTCTCGTTCTCGTGCTCGCTGTGCAGTCCTTCCATGGTGATCTGGGCGAGGTAGTTCGCTTCGCCATCCTTCATGAAG
>QHVP01000299.1 GCA_003222295.1 Acidobacteriota bacterium
GGGCCTCGACACCACGGTGGCCTGGCTCCTCCCGCTGCCCCTCGACGAGCTGCGCAAGGCCTTCGAGGACATCAACGCGAAGGGGACCAAGGACGAGAAGATCTTCGTCCTCAACCTCGACTACATGGCCAAGAACCTGGATCCCAAGGAGGCGGAGCGCATCCTCACCGCGTCCGGCTCGTCGCGCCGCGGGATCAGCGCCACCGACTTCCTCAACGCCAAGGCCCACCTCCTCTCCGACGAGACGCTGCGGCGCACGCTGCTCGACCCGCGCGTGCAGTTCGTCGGCTACGGCAAGGGCGGGGAGCGCAAGGAGCTCAAGGCGGGCACGGCCGTGCGCATCGGCCCGTACGGATTCCTGGTCCAGGACGTCGGCAAGGGTGGGCGCCGCGACGTGCGGCTCGTGCTCCATTACGACCGCATCCCGTCCCTGCTCGGCCTCAAGACCTGGCTGCCTGACCGTTTCCAGCAGGTCTTCCGTTTCCGCCGCAGCAGCCAGCGCGTGGTGTCCTGAGTCACCTCTGACCCCCCGGGCGTTGCCCCTCCTTGTGGGCGGCCGTAGACTCCCTACCAAATGCCGTCCTCGCTCCTGGTGGCCGGCCTGGATGCGCGCAGCCTCCTGCTGGAGGCGCCCGTATTGCAGCGCGATCGGCATGTCGTCGAGGAGCGGATCTACGCTCGCGACCTCCTGCGCGAGATCGTCCCCACCGGCGCGCGGCTGGTCGTGCTGGGCACGGAGCTGCCCGATCTCGCTCTGCCGGATGCCGTGCGCCGCATCCGCAACTCGCCGGCCACGCGCGAGGTCTCCGTGCTCGCCATCCTCCCCGCGGGCGCGTCGGCCGAGATCGAGGAGGAGACGCGGAGGGCCGGCGCCAATGCCGTGCTGCGGCGGCCGCTGGAGCGGCCGACGCTCGAAGCGGCGCTGGCCAAGCTCCTCATCGTTCCCCGCCGCGTGGTGGCCCGCGTGCCCGTCAGCGGCCAGGTGGTCGCCTCGTCGCGAAACGCGGGAGGCGTGCACTTCTGCGGCCTCACCCACAACCTCAGCGTCAACGGGATGCTCCTGGCCAGCCCCTTGCGACTCGCGGACGGGCCCGATCTCGACCTGGAGTTCGTCCTGCCCGGCGTACGGGCGCGGCTGAGGGCGCTCGGCCGCGTCGTGCGCGAGGCGCCCGAGGTGGCCTGGCCGTTCCGCGGCTACGGGGTGGAGTTCCTCTTCGTGCCGGAGGAGAGCCACACCACCATCACCCTCGTCGTCTCCGGCGCCTTGCGGCCGGCGCCGATGGCCGTCGCCCTTCCCGACCCGACGCACGGGATCCACTCGACGGTATGCCGCGAGGAATGGGTGTACGAGATCCGCGAGCCGGTCGAGAGCGAGCAGGGCTGGGAGGCCGAGATCCGCCGGGCTCCGCGCGAGACGTGGCGCCCCGGCATCGCCGGCCCGTTCTTCGTGGTGGCCGCGGCTTCGCCGGCGATCGCCCTGCGCGAGGCCCGAGCGTTCGTCGGCCGGCAGGAGTGACCCCTCGCGTCTCCGTCCTGCTCCCCGTCCGCAACGCGGCGGAGACGCTCGGGGAGTGCCTGGCTTCCCTCGCCGCGCAGACCCTCGCGGACCACGAGGTGGTGGCCGTCGACGATCACTCGACGGACGGCAGCCGCGCGCTGCTGGAGGCGGCGTCGCGCGGGGACGCGCGCGTGCGCGTGATGGACAATCCCGGCCAGGGCCTGGTCGCCGCCCTCAACGCCTCCTGGAAGGCGGCGCGCGCACCCCTCCTCGCGCGCATGGATGCCGACGACGTCTGCCACCCCGAAAGACTCCGCGCCCAGGCCATTCGCCTCCAGGAGGACGCGGACCTCTCCCTGCTCGGAACCTGCGTGCGTCTGGTGGGCAGCACGTCCGGACCGAACGAAGGCATGCGCGCCTACGTGCGCTGGCTGAACGGCCTGCTCGAGCACGAGGCGATCGTGCGCGACCTCTTCGTGGAATCGCCGCTTGCCCATCCAACGGTGATGATGCGAGCGGCACTCCTGGTTCGCCTCCAGGGATACCGTACCTTCGACGGCCCGGAGGATTACGACCTGTGGCTGCGCGCGCACGCGGCGGGCGCGCGCTTCGCGAAGCTCCCGGCCGTGCTCCTCGACTGGCGCGACGGGCCCTCGCGCCTCTCCCGTACCGATCCCCGCTACGCTTCCGCGCGATTCCGGGAGCTCAAGATCCGCGCCCTGGAGGCGGGAGCCCTCGCGCAGCGGCCCGCCGTGGTGTGGGGCGCGGGCCCGGTGGGGAAGGGATGGTCGCGGGCGCTGAGCGCGCGCGGGCACCGCGTGGCCGCCTTCGTCGAGGTCCATCCGCGGCGCGTCGGCCAGCGCATCCACGGCGTCCCCGTGGTGCCGGTCGAAGGGGCGGTGGCCACGCCGGGCGCGCTCCACCTCGCCGCCGTCGGCCAGCCCGGTGCGCGCGAGGAGATCCGCGGCCACGCCGCGCGCCTCGGCCTTCGCGACGGCGACGACTTGATCGCCGTGGCCTAGATATAATTCTCCGTTCACGCGCCGATGACCTCCTTGATCCTGGGCCTTCTCCTCGCGGCGCCGGCCTCTCCGCCTCCGCCGACTCCGCGGATGGAGAAGCTGACGCGGATCCTGGCCGGCGAGGATCGGCGTGACTTCACCGCGGACGTCAAGCTCGGCCTCGTCGACGCCGACCGCGGCCTGCGCCGGCGGGCGGCCCTGGCCGCCGGCCGCATCGGTGACGCCGCGGCGGTGCCCGCCCTGGTGCCTCTCCTCCAGGATCCCGAGCCGGAGGTTCGCCAGATGACGGCGTTCGCGCTCGGCCTCATCGGCGATGCGCTCGCCGTGGATCCGCTGCTGGCCGCGCTCAAGGACCCCGAGCCCGTCGTACGCGGGCGGGCCGCGGAGGCGCTGGGCCAGATCGGCGAGGCCCGGGCCGCGCCCGCCGTCGCGCAGATGGTGGTGGCCGCCCTTCCCCCCAAGGCGCCGCTCGTGACCGTGCGCGGGGACGATCCCGCGAGCATGACCGACCCCTGGCTGGAGCCGCGGCTGGGCGTCTTCGCGCTGGCCCGCCTCAAGGACGCGCGCAGCGCGCAGGCCGCGCTCCTGTCCGGGGGCAAGCCGCGCTTCGATTGGTGGGCGGCGACCTGGACGGCCATGCGCCTGGAGAGCCCTGCCCTTCGCCCCGTGCTCCTGGCCGGTGTCGCCTCCACCGATCCACTCTCCCGCGCCTACGGGGCGCGCGGCCTGGGCGCGCTGAAGGACCCCGCCGACCTGGACGCGCTGCTGCCTCTGTTGCGCGATCGCGACGAGACCGTGGTCGTCAACGCGCTGCGCGCGGTCGCGCTCCTGGGCGAGGCGCGCGCGGTGCCGGCGGTGTCTGCGCTGCTGCGCTCGCCGTCCAGCGCCCTTCGCGTGGAGGCGCTCAAGGCGCTCGCCGTCCTCCCTCCCGACCGGGGCCTGCGCGAGCGCGTCGTCGCGGAGGTGGGCAGCCCCGAGCCCTGGGTGCGCGCGGCCGCCCTGCAGGCGCTCGCGCGCATGGAGCGCGAGGAGTTCGCGCTGGTGCTGGCCAACCTGGATCCCGATCCCGCGTGGTTCGTGCGCGCCGGCCTGGCCGGCGCCCTGGCCATCGCCGGCGACGAGGCCAGCCAGGCGCGCCTGCTCGCGATGCTGAAGGACGACGACGTGCGCGTCCTCCCCTACGTCCTGGAGGCGCTGCGCCAGGCGCGCGGCTCCGATTCGGTCGACACCCTGCGCCGCCACCTCGACCACCCGGACTTCGCGGTGCGCATGGCCGCCGCCGACCAGCTCGCCGCCTTGAAGGCCACGGGCCTGAGCGAAATGGCCGCCACCTCCTATGCGCGCGCCCGGGGCGACGTCGAGATGGACGCGCGCCTCTCGCTGGTGCCGCTGCTCGCCCTGCAGAAGGATGCGCGCGCGGCGGCGCTTCTCCGCGAGATCGCGGCCGGCGACACGGCCCGGCCGGTGCGCGAGCGTGCCGCGCGCGAG
Organism: Acidobacteriota bacterium; assembly: GCA_003222295.1. Lineage (GTDB taxonomy): Bacteria > Acidobacteriota > Vicinamibacteria > Fen-336 > Fen-336 > AA29. The sequence continues at coordinate 4,009 of QHVP01000299.1, forward strand.
CTGCGCGCGCTGGGGGAGATTCCTCCTGCGCCGGGCCCGGAGCCCATCGGGCGTCCCGCCCTGGACTACCGCGAGGCGCTCGCGCCCTACGAGGCCACGGCGGGGACTTCCGTGTTCACGCCACGCGTCTTCCTCTACTTGAAGCAGGGCCGCATCGAGATCCACCTCAACGTCGTGGAGGCGCCCCTCATGAGCGCCACCTTCCTCGACCTGGCCCGGAGCGGGTTCTTCGACGGCCTCACCTTCCACCGCGTGGTGCCCGGCTTCGTGATCCAGGGTGGTGATCCGCGCGGCGACGGTAACGGCGGTCCGGGCTTCGCGCTGCGGGACGAGATCGGCGAGCGGCCCTACGGCCGCGGCGTGGTGGGGATGGCGCTCTCCGGCAAGGACACCGGCGGCAGCCAGCTCTTCATCACCCTCGCTCCCGCGCCCCATCTCGACGGGCGCTACACCGTATTCGGATGGGTGGCCTCGGGCATGGAAGTGGCGGACAAGGTCCGGCCCGGCGACGTGATCGAGAAAGTGGAGGCGTGGACGGGCCGTTGACCTCTCCGTGCCGGCTGCTCGCGCTCGACATCGACGGCACCCTGCTGGGCAGCGACAAGCAGATCTCCGCGCGGACGCTCCGGGCGATCGCGGGTGCGCGCGGCGCCGGCGTGCGCCTCGTCCTGATCACGGGCCGGCGCTACCCGGCCGCGCGCCGCGTCGCCTCCCAGCTGGGGCCGGGCGTCCCGCTCGTGCTGCACCACGGCGCCCTCGTCATCGAGCCGGACGCGGAGAGCGACCACGACGGGCCGGCGCGGGTCCTGCGCTGCGTGGCCCTCGCGCGTGAGGCCGCCCTCGCCGCCATCCGCCTCGGCCGCGAAGCCGAGGCGGATCCCGTGGCCCACTGCGGCTTTCGCGGAGAGGGCCGGCTGGTGGTCGCCGGCATCGCGGCGGACAACGAGATGCTCAGCGGGTACGTCGATCGGGGCCACCGCGACCGCGTCCAGGTCGAGGATCTGGAGCGGGAGCTGCCCGACGACGTCGTGCAGGTCATGTTCGCGGGCCCGCTTCCGGCGATGCTCGACCTCTATCCGCGCCTGGTCACGGGCCTCGGCGCGCAGGCCCGGGTGGAGCGCACGCTGTATCCGGGTCACGAGATGGGCTTCCTGGACGTGCTGCATCCGCAGGTGAGCAAGGGAAACGCGCTCGAGTTCCTGCGTGAGCGCTGGGGCCTCGCCCGCGAGGAAACGATGGCGATCGGAGACAACTGGAACGACCGCGAGATGCTCGCCGTGGCCGGCCGCGGCCTGGTCATGGGCAACGCGGATCCCGCGCTCCACGCGCTTGGTCTCGAAGTGCTCCCCACGAACGACGAGGACGGCGTGGCGGTGGCGATCGAGAAATACGTGCTCGGGGATTGAGGGACCCGCAGGCTCATTGTTGGAGTCGCGTGTCGTTGTTGTTGTTCGCCCGCTACTTCGTGGCGAGGCAGCATTGATGGCGAGCGGGCAACAGCGGACGCAGCGAGCAGCGCGCGAATACCTTCCTTATTGCTCATCGCGTGGGTGGGGCCCCACGCGCAGTCCTCGATGAAGACATGCGCGCTGCGGAGCAAGGCCGCGCGCCCGCTCGCCGGACCCACAGCGTTCGCCACGTCTGCCGCGTGGCCGTTGACACCGCGACTACGCGGGCCCCTAAAAAGCATAAGGGGGTGATTTCTCACCCCCCGCAAAAACGGACGACCGGCGGCTTACTTCTTCTTCTTCGTCTTGGGAGCCGCCTTCTTGGTCGCCTTCTTCATCTGTAAAACCCCTTTTCCTGACGAGGTCAGGATGAAAGTGTGGAGGGGGTGATCGATCCACCCCCCCTTGTCCCCGGGGCGGTTACTTCTTCTTCTTCGATCCGCCCTTCTTGGCGGCCTTCTTCTTCGCGGCCATTTAAGTGATCCCCCCTTTCGGTCCAGGCATGGACAAAGGAGCCCCGAATCAACATCGTGGGTGACAAGGGGCTTGACATACTAGGCGTAGCGTAGGGAGATGGTCCCGGCTTGTCAAGGGTTTTTTTCAACACCGCTGAGGCATGCCACTCAGAACCGTAGGCTTAGCCTGTGCATGGCCGTGTTGAAAAGCGTGGAACATCGAGAAAAGCCGCGCCAGGTGCGGTCGAGATCGATGTCCGCTTCATGCGCGCGGGCGCGGCCGGCACCGCGCGAGGAGTCTCCGGCCGGAGCGGCGTGCGCACCCCGTCCATCGCCCGTTCCCGCAGCGCCGCCGGCCGGCTCGCGCTGCATATATTTCTTTATATAGTTGCAGGCCGGCCCATGACGGCCGGGCGAGCCGCCGCCGTCACCGGTAGTCGGTGCGCAGCCCGCGCCGCTGGTGGTGCCGCTCGAGGCCGAGGTCCACGAGCCGCGACAGCAGCTCGTCGTAGTCCAGGCCGGCCGCGCCCCACAGCTTCGGGAACATGCTGATCGAGGTGAAGCCGGGGATGGTGTTGATCTCGTTGACGTACATCTTTCCCGTCTGGCGGTCCATCAGCAGGTCGACGCGCGCGTAGCCGCTGGCGTCCACGGCCTGGAACACGCGCACGCCGATCTCCTGCGCCGCCCGCACCTCCAGCTCCTTCAAGGGGGCGGGGATGCGCAGCTCCGTGCGGCTCTCCGCCGAATACTTCGAGTCGTAGTCGTAGAACTCGCGGTCGGGAACGATCTCGCCCGGGAGCGACGCCTCCGGCTCCTCGTTGCCCAGGATCGCGATCTCGATCTCACGCGCGTCCAGCCCCTCCTCGATGACGATCTTGCGGTCGTACTCGAAGGCGAGGTCGACGGCCTCGTCGAGGTCCTCCGCGCGCTTGACCTTGCTGATGCCGACGCTCGAGCCGAGGTTGGCGGGCTTGACGAAGACCGGCCATCCGAGGGCCTCGACGATCTGGCGCGCCTGCTCGCGCTGGTAGTGGAGGAGGACGCGATACGGGGCCTGGGCCAGTCCGACGGAGGCGAATATCCCCTTCATGAAGGCCTTGTCCATCCCGACCGCGGAGGCGGCGCAGCCGGAGCCCACGAAGGGCACTCCCGCCAGCTCGAAGAGGCCCTGGATGGTGCCGTCCTCGCCGAAGGTGCCGTGGAGGACGGGGAAGTAGACGTCGGGCCGCGCGATCACCGTACCGTCTTCGAGACGGCGCAGGACGCCGCGGTCGCTCGGGCTGGGGACGAGGAAGACGGGCGTGCCGCCTTCCTCGGAGACTCCAGCACCCGGTTGCTCAGCGGCCACCGACGCGATGTCTGGCTGCAGCTTCCATCCTCCGCGCCGGTCGACGAGCACGGGCAGGACGTCGTGCACCACGGAGAGACCCTGGACGACGGAGGCGGCGGAGCGCACCGAGATCTCGTGCTCACCGGAGCGTCCGCCGAAGAGGACGGCGATCGTCTTTCGCGAAGTCACGAAACCAGTATAGGTCGCGCCTCGCCTGCCGACGGTAGCGCGCGTGCATTACACTCCCCGGCTCATGTCCTTCGCCTTCTCGCTCGACGCCACCGACGGCCGGGCACGTGCCGGCCGCCTGACGACGCCCCACGGCGTCATCGACACGCCGGCCTTCATGCCCGTGGGGACGGCGGCGGCGGTGAAGGCGGTGACGCGCCGCGACCTCGAAGAGGCGGGGGCGCAGATCATCCTCGCCAACACCTATCACCTCATGCTGCGTCCGGGCGACGAGCTCGTGCGCGATCTCGGCGGCCTGCACGGCTTCACGGGCTGGCCCGGCCCCTACCTGACCGACAGTGGCGGCTACCAGGTCTTCAGCCTGGCCAAGCTGCGCCATCTCTCGGAGGAGGGCGTGCTCTTCCAGAGCCACCTCGACGGCTCGCGCCACGTCCTCTCCCCCGAACGTTCGATGGAGGTCCAGCAGAACCTGGGCGCGGACATCGCGATGGCCTTCGACGAGTGCCCGCCGCATCCGGCGCCGCGCGAGGCCGTGGCGGAAGCGACGGCCCGCACCACGCGCTGGGCGCGGCGCAGCCGGGACACCCACGCCCGGGCGGACCAGGCCCTCTTCGGCATCGTGCAGGGCGGAGTCCATCTCGACCTGCGCGAGCAGAGCGCGCGAGAGATCGCCGAGATCGGATTTCCCGGCTACGCCGTGGGCGGGCTCTCCGTGGGGGAGCCCAAGGAGGACATGCACGCGGTGCTCGCGCACCTCGACCCCATCCTGCCCGCGGACAAACCCCGCTACCTGATGGGGGTGGGGACGCCGGAGGACATCCTCGAAGGGGTGGCGCGGGGCGTGGACATGTTCGACTGCGTGCTGCCGACGCGCAACGGGCGCAACGGGCAGCTCTTCACGCGCCGCGGCCGTGTCTCCATCCGCAACGCGAGATACCGTGACGATGCGCGGCCTCCGGACCCGGACTGCGCGTGCTACACCTGCCAAACCGTGACGCGCGCCTACCTGCGCCACCTCCATCTTGCGAGCGAGATGTCCGCGGCCACGCTCATGACCGTCCACAACCTGGCCTACTACCTTGACACCCTTCGGCGCATCGGGCAGAGTATCCGTTTGGGCCGTTTCGCCGATTTCCGGACAGAGATGCTGCGGCAACTGGCTGCGGCCCCGGGGGACGAAGCGCCCGGCCCACACACACCCTGAGGACATGGCCGATCCGCGCATCCTGCTCGCCCTAGCGGGCTCGCCCTCGGGCGAGCCCCCCGCCTTCGCCAGCCTCATCCTCATGGGGCTGATCTTCGGCATCTTCTATTTCGTGCTCATCCTTCCCATGAAGAGCAAGCAGAAGAAGCTCGAGGACCTGGTCAAGGAGCTCAAGTCGGGCGACAAGGTGATCATCAACCCCGGCATCTTCGGGACCATCGTGGGCGTGGAGGACGACGCCTTCCAGGTCCGCATCGACGACAAGACCAAGATCAAGGTGCTCAAGAGCGCCGTCAGCGGCCTGCAGGGCGCGCTGCCCCAAATGGAGAAGAAGTAAGCCAATGCCTCCCGCCCTTCAGAACCCCTTCCTGCTCTGGCTCGCGCTCAGCGTGGCCCTGGCCGTGCTGTGCTACTTCGGCGTCCGCAAGGAGCTGCGGCTCCGCGGGACGCTGTACGGCGCCTTCATCCTGGCCTGCGTGGTCGCGATGTGGCCGCCCTACGGCAAGGACGACAAGCCCGGCAAGATCCACCTCGGCCTCGACCTCAAGGGCGGGATCCACCTCGTCCTGCAGGTCGTCACCGACGACGCGCTCAACGCGACCATCGACGATGCGGTGGGCACGGCCCGCGCCCAGGCCACGGCCAAGGGAATCTCGTTCTCGGGCGCCAAGCGGGTGGACGCCACCTCGTTCGCGGTAGAGGGAGTGGAACCGGCGCGGGTGAAGGACGTCCGCGACGTCCTGCGCGATTTCTTCCGCTCCCCGGACTGGGACGTGCGGGAGCCGGCCGAGGGCCGCTTCGTGGTGAAGATGACCGACCCCTTCGTCAACCGGATCCGCGACAACACGGTGAAGGAAGCCATGCGCACGCTGGAGCGGCGCATCAACCAGCTCGGGGTGGCCGAGCCCGTGATCGCGCAGCACGGGGCCAGGGGCGACCAGATCCTCGTGCAGCTCCCGGGCGTGACCGACGTCGAACAGGCCAAGCGCGTGATCAGCACGACCGCCCAGCTCTCGCTCCGGCTGGTCGAGGACAACGCGGACAGCCGCGAGTCCCTCCTGGAGAAGACGCAGGGCAAGGTCCCCGACAACATGGACGTCGTGCAGGGCCAGGGCCGCGAAGCGGGGCGGCCGGAGTTCTACCTGGTGCGCAAGGAGGCGGTCGTCACTGGCCGTGACCTCAAGAGCGCGCGGGCGGCGGTGGGCCAGAACAATGAGCCGATCGTGAGTTTCACGCTCAATCCGGCGGGGGCGGACAAGTTCAAGCGGGAGACCGGACGCAACATAGGCCGCCGCCTGGCCATCATCCTCGACGGCACGGTGGACGAGGCACCCACCATCCAGAGCCAGATCGGAGCGGAGGGGCAGATCACCGGCCGCTTCACCGCCCAGGAGGCGGACGAGCGGGCGAAGGTCCTGCGCGCGGGCGCGCTTCCGGCCACGCTGAAGTACCTTCAGGAGCTGACGGTGGGGGCGTCGCTGGGTCGCGACTCCATCCGCGAGGGCGTGACCGCGGCCGGCATCGGGATGGCCTTCCTTGGTCTGTTCATGATCGTGTACTACCGTCTCTCCGGCGTGAACGCCATCGTGGCCTTGACCGCGAACCTGGTCATCCTCCTGGGGGCGATGGCCTACTGGGGGGCGACACTCACCCTGCCCGGCATCGCGGGCATCATCCTTACCGTCGGGGTCGGCGTAGATACGAACGTGCTCGTGTTCGAGCGCATACGCGAAGAGCTGCGAAGGGGCAAGACCGTCAAGTCCGCCGTGAACAACGGCTTCGAACGTGTCTTGATCACGATCGTGGATACGCACGTCTGTGCTGTCATCGCGGCAATCTTCCTGTTCGCGTTCGGTACCGGACCGGTCAAGGGGTTCGCCGTGACCTTGGCGATTGGCCTGGTCGCGAACGTGTTCGCGTCTTATTTCGTCTCCCATTTCATTTTCGAGTGGGTCCTCGGCAAGCGCCAGGTCGCCTCTCTGAGCATCTGAGGACGCGCGATGGAGATCCTGAAGAATCCGAACTACGACTTCCTGGGCAAGACGAAGTTCCTGCTCGGGGTGAGCCTCGCCCTCATCGTCACCGGTGTGGCCTATATCGCGACGCACGGGGTGCGGTACGGCGTGGAGTTCTCCGCGGGGACGCAGATCATTGCGCGCTTCCAGACTCGCCCGGACGTGGACAAGGTGCGGTCGGCCGTGGACAAGGTCGCCGCCGGTGCCACGATCCAGACCTATGACGACCCCTCCAAGAACCAGGTCCTCATCCGCGTACCCCACACCGCCGGCGGGGACGCCGACCTTTCCGCCGAGGCTCAGGCCATCCGGCAGTCGCTCGCCACCAACTACGCCCAAAACGCGGTACTTGAATCGTCGACCGAGATCGTGGGCCCCACGGTCAGCCAGGACCTCAAATCGAAGGCGATCAAGATCACCATCTTCGGCCTGCTCTTCCAGCTCGTCTACATTGCTTTCCGCTTCGGGGGCGCGGTGTGGGGCACGGCCGCCACCGTCGCCGTCTTCCACGACGTGCTGATCACGCTCGGGCTCATCGTGATCTTCCACTACGAGGTCACGCTCAACGTCATCGCGGCCCTTCTCACGCTGGTCGGCTACAGCCAGAACGACACCATCGTCATCTTCGACCGCGTGCGCGAGAACCTGAAGCAGCGGCGCAAGGAGCCGCTGGCCAAGGTCATCAACGATTCCGTCAATCAGACCCTGAGCCGCACCATCATCTCGAGCGGCACCACCTTCCTGACCGTGCTCGCCCTGTACGTCTTCGGGGGCGAGGTCCTGCGCGGGTTCGCCTTCACGATGGTGATCGGGATCATCGTCGGCACCTACTCCACCATCTACATCGCGGCCCCGATCGTCGTCTGGTGGGACAGCTACCGGAGGAAGCAGCGGCCGCCCGCGGCCCGCGCGGCCCTGTAGCCGAAACGAAGCCTGGGCGAATGGCCCGTCTCTTGCTTCTCCTGCTCCCGGCCGCTCTGCAGTGACGCAGATTGCAACCTGTGGGGGACAATCGACGTCCAATGGCGTGAGCGGCGGTGGGCCGGGGGGCGGGTGGTAAGATGGCAATGACGACGATGAGCGCGCTCCCGATGTCCCCGGAGCCTTCTCCGGAATCGCGCATGCCGCGCGCCGACCCTGCCGACTCCCTCTTCAAGGACCTCGTCGTCTCCGATCCCGACCGCATCAAGAAGACGGGAACTTCGTGGTGGGCTTCCGTCATCGGCCATACCGTCGGCATCCTCCTCGTCGTCCTGGTGCCGATCCTCTGGCCCACCCAGTCTCCCGGCCACCCGGACTACATCCGCGCCCTCATCTACAACCCGCCGCCGCCGCCGCCGCCGCCGCTGCCCAAGGGCTCGGCCATGCTCGAGAAGCAGGAGCCGGCCAAACCCGTCACGCCCGATACCGAGCCGGACACGCCGAAGTTCACGGCGGACATCCCCAAGGAAGATCCGCTCAAGCACGAAGCGCGTGAGAAGGAGACGGAACAGGCGGGCAGCCCCAACGGGTCCGACATCGGCGTGCCCGAAGGCATGCCCGAGGGCGTGGAAGGGGGCGTGGTCGGCGGCGTGCCCGGAGGAGTCCTCGGCGGCGTCATCGGCGGCACCGGCGACGGCGTGGTCATGGACTACGACCAGGGCCCGAAGCCGATCCGGATCACCCAGCCCAAGTACCCGCCCGAAGCCTTCGTGAAGAAGATCGAAGGCACGGTCGAGGTCGAGATCGTGATCGACTCCACGGGCCACGTCTCGCAGGCGCGGGTGCTCCGCTCGATCCCCGCCCTGGACCGCGCGGCGCTCGACACCGTCAAGCAGTGGGTGTTCTCCCCGGCCATCAAGGGCGGCCGCCCGGTGGCCACGATCGCGAATGCGCCCGTCACGTTCCGGATTTTCTAGACGAAACCCGCTCGCTCCGCAGGGCTGCTCGCCCAGCCAGGCGATCTGCGGCAAAAGCTGATCAACCGACCTGGCCGCAAGCGCAGGTATGGACGTTGTGGCGTTGTCTACCTGAAAAAAACCAGCGTGATGATCGCGAACACCGGTAGCAGCACCGCGCCGCTGTAAAGCATGTATCCGCCGAAGGTCGGCATCTCGACTCCGCGTTCCTCCGCGATCGCGCGCACCATGAAGTTCGGTCCGTTGCCGATGTACGTGTTGGCGCCCATGAAGACGGCGCCCGTGCTGATGGCGGCCAGCACTCCATGGCTCACTCCCGCCACCTGCGCGGGCAGGCCCAGGGACTGCGCGATGGCCAGGAAGGTCAGGTAGGTCGGCGCGTTGTCCAGGAAGGACGAGAGGAGGCCGGTGCCCCAGAAGAAATGCCACGGCTCCCGAAGGCCCAGGGCCCGCCCCTGGGCGTGCAGGATGTCGAGCGCGGGCAGCATGGTGACGAAGATGCCCGCGAAGAGAGCCGCCACCTCGGCAATGGCGTGGAAGGTGAAGCGATTCGCTTCCCGCACCGCACGCGAGGTCGTGGCCAGGGAGAGCGCGGAGACGGCCAGCATGGCCAGCTCCCGGTAGGGCGCGTGCAGCCCGGCCACGCTCGCCACGACGGCCAGCAGGAACAGGACGTTGCGCTTGCCGCTCACCCGGATCGGGCGCACCGCCGTCCGGTCGAGGGCGATCGCCGCCGCGTCTTCACGAGCGTACGCACGCCGGTCCCACACGTAATAGACGGTGAGCACGATGCCGTTCGCCAGCAGCCAGTGCGGGGCGAGGCGCAGCGTCCAGGCGAAGGGAACCCCGAGCAGATAGCCCAGGAAGAGGGGCGGATCGCCGAGCGGCGTCAGGCAACCGCCGATGTTGGCCACCACGAAGATGAAGAAGACGATGGTGTGGGCGACGTGGCGGCGCTCCTGGTTCGTCGCCAGCAGCGGGCGGATGAGGAGGACGGACGCACCCGTCGTGCCGATGAGCGACGCGAGGACCGCCCCCACGGCCAGGAAAGCAGTGTTGACGGCGGGGCGCGCCTCGATGTCGCCGGTGACGAGCACGCCGCCGGAAATGACGAACAGGCTGCCGAGCAGGGCCATGAAGGACACGTAGTCCTCGGCCGTGTGCAGGAGCGCGGCCGGCTGGTACCGCGCATAGAGGACGAGCACGGGCGCTCCGAGCGCCGCGCCCACCGCGAGCTTTCGGCCATTGGACTGCCAGAAGGCGGGGGCCAGAAGGGGCAGGAGGGCGATCGCGAGCAGCATCGTCGCAAACGGGGTGATCCAGGCCGGTCCGGGAACGAACACGGCGCTTGCCTCCATGGGCGTGCTTCCTCGTTCAAAAAGACGGAGTATAGGGTGAGCAGGGCGAGGGAACCCGGCGGCCGCCCGCGGTGTCGAACTGCCGTGGCGTCGCCTCCGGGGCCGACCCCGGGGAAACGAAGCTCGCGGGCATGGTCTTGACAGCCTTTAAACGCCGGACCTAGAATCGATTTCTTCCAGAGAGAGCCAGTCAAGCCGACGGGAAAGCGAGGGCGGTCATGCAGCAGAGGCTCTTCGAAGACCTCATCGAATCCGATGTCGTCAAGCACAAGACCAAGCAGTCGTATACGCTGCCCGTCTCGATCGCCATCCACGCGCTCGTGCTGCTCCTGGTGGTGGTGGTGCCTCTCCTGACCTCCCAGGATCTGCCCGAGCCCACGTCGGTCGTGAAGGCGTTTTTCGTCGAGCCGGCCGCGGCGCCGCCTCCGCCTCCGCCACCGCCTCCGCCCGCCCCGCGCCAGCAGAACCAGCCCAGACCCGTGTCCACTCCCGTCCCCACCGAGAACAAGTTCCAGGCCCCGGTCGAGACGCCTGAACAGGTCAAGCCCGACGAGGGCATCGACCTGGGCGTCGAGGGCGGCGTGCCCGGCGGCGTCGAGGGCGGCGTGCCCGGCGGCGTGGTGGGCGGCGTCGTGGGCGGCTTGCCGGAGGCGCCGCCGCCGCCGCAAGCGGTGCGCGTGGGCGGGCAGATCAAGGAGCCGAAGAAGCTCAAGCACGTCAACCCCGCCTACCCGGACATCGCCAAGCAGGCCCGGGTGCAGGGAGTGGTGATCCTGGAGTGCACGATCAGTCCCCAGGGCAAGGTCACCGACGTCAAGGTCCTCCGTGGGATCCCGCTGCTCGACTCCGCGGCGATCGAAGCCGTGAAGCAGTGGGTGTACAGCCCCACCCTCCTCAATGGGGTTCCCGTGCCCGTGATCATGACCGTGACCGTCAACTTCCGGCTGTCGTAACAACCTGCTTCGGACAACGCACAACCCTGTCCAGGAGGACTTAGGAAATGCAGTTTGATCTCAGGACCATGGCCGAGCACATGGGCGGGGTCGCCTGGGGCGTCGTGATCGTCCTTGCGCTCATGTCCATTTACTCGATTGGCGTCATGATCGAGCGGTACTACACCTACTCCCAGGCCACCAAGCAATCCCGCAAGTACGCCCCCGAGGTCGCCCGCTTCCTGAAGCAGGGGAAGATCAAGGAGGCGATCGACGCCTCGCACGGCGCGTCCGTGAAGCACTCCCACCTGGCCAAGGTCCTGGTGGTCGGACTTCAGGAATGGCAATACCAGCAGGAAGTGGGTGAGGCCACCCGCGACCGCGAGGCCGCCGTCGACGCCGCCAAGCGCGCCATCCAGCGTGCGACCGCCGTCAACCTGGCCGACCTCAAGCGCGGCCTCAGCGGCCTCGCCACCATCGGATCCACGGCGCCGTTCGTGGGCCTCTTCGGGACCACCTTCGGCATCATCAACGCCTTCTCGGGCATGGCCCTGACGGGCTCGGGCGGTATCGCCGCCATCTCCGCCGGCATCGCGGAAGCCCTGATCACCACGGCGTTCGGCCTCTTCGTGGCCGTGCCCGCCGTCTGGGCCTACAACTTCTTCGCGGGCAAGGTCGAGGGCTTCAACGTGGAGATGGACAACTCCAGCTCGGAGCTTCTCGACTACTTCATCAAGAAGGGCGCGTAAGGCCCGCCCACGGTCCACCCGGGGATGCGGCCCTCGGGGCCGCGTCCCTCGATCGAGGAGTCTCCCGATGTCAATGGCAGTCGGCGGCAAGAAGGGCGGGGCCATCGCGGCCATCAACGTCACGCCCATGGCCGACATCATGATCGTCCTGCTCATCATCTTCATGGTGATCACGCCGATGCTCCAGAAGGGCGTGGACGTCAAGCTCCCCCTGGCCGGCAACACCAAGGAACGAAAAGACGAGCCGAAGACGATCATGGTGGCGATCAAGAAGGACAGCACCACCTTCCTGGGCGGCATCAAGCTCGACAACCAGAACGACCTCGTCCCCCAGCTCAAGGAGAGGCTCGAGGATCTGCCCGAGGGCGGGAAGATGATCTACCTCAAGGCGGACCAGGACCTCGCCTACTCCGAGGTCATGAAGATCATGGACCTCGCGCGCGAGGCGGGCGTGGAAGAGATCGCGCTCATCGCCGAGCCGCGGACGCAGGGCTGAGTGTCATGAGCGATCCGCTCAAGCCGAATCCGCCCTACAACACGACCCCGGACCCGCGCCCGCGCGTCCCCCTGGTGGCGCAAGAAGAAGTCGATCGTCCACTCGCACGACGCCTATCGCCCCGAGCACAACGAGGCGGTGTCGGACATCAACATCACCCCGCTCATCGACGTGATGCTGGTGCTCCTGATCATATTCATGGTCGTGACGCCCCTGGCGCAGAAGGGCCTCGACATCGCGCTGCCCCAGACGTCCACCCAGCAGCAGCCCCAGCCGCAGACCCAGAGCAACCAGGTCGTGCTGGGGATGGAAGAGTCCCCCAGCGGGGCCGTCATCACCGTGAACAAGAGCCCGGTGTCGAACATGGAAGACCTCGACCAGCGCCTCAAGGACATCTTCCAGACGCGCTCCGACAAGACGATGTTCGTCCGTGCCGACGGGAAGATCCCCTACGGCAAGGTCGTGGAGGCCATGGACGTGGCCAAGGGCGCGGGCGTGGAGCGCATCGGGATCATCTCCGAGAAGATGATCGAGCAGGCGGGCGGCGCCCCGACGGGGCCGGCGACCCCCTAGCCCGCGTCGGCCAGAGCCCGAACGTGCGTCCTCGCAAAAGGGGGGAGCCATGCACGGGATCATCTTTTCCGAGCTCAAGAAGTACGTCGACGACCGTCTCGGAGGCGCGGCCTGGGGCGCGCTGCTCGAGAAGGCGGGCATGCCGGGGCGGATTTTCATGTCGATGCAGGAGTATCCGGACGCCGATGCCGCTAAGCTCGTGTCCACCGCCTCCGCCATCACCGGCCAGCCGGCCCAGGCCATCCTGGAGGACTTCGGCGAGTTCATCGCTCCCGACCTCCTCAAGATGTACGCGTCCCTCATCCCGAAGAAGTGGCTCACGCTCGATGTCATCGAGCACACCGAGGAGACCATCCACACCGTGGTGCGGCGGCGCAATCCCGGCGCCCGGCCACCCGAGCTGCGCTGCCAGCGCCTGGGCCCGGACGAGGTGGTCATCGTCTACTCGTCGCCCCGGAAGATGTGTGGCGTCGCGAAAGGGATCGCGCGCGGGATGGCGCGACATTTCAACGAGACGGTGGCGATCGGCGAGAGTTCCTGCATGCTCGCGGGCGCGAAGGAGTGCCGGATCTCGGTGCAACGCCAGCCGTCGAACCGCTAGGACTACCGGCCCCCGCTCGCGGCCGGTGCCGCCGTGGCGGCCGGAGCGCCTTCCGCGGCCTGCTGCTTCTTGAGCTCGAGGCCCTGCTTCTGGAGGTCCTGGGCCTTCTCCAGGAACTCCGCCTTGGCCCGGCGGTCGGAGGTGGCCCCCGCCTTCACGCGATAGAGCAGCCCCTTGTAGATGACCGCTTCGAAGTAGTCCGGCTTGAGCTGCAGGGCTTTGTCGACGTTCTCCATCCCCTTGTCCGCGTACGCGTTCTTCTGCTCGTCGGTGAGCAGGGGGTCACGGTAGGCCTTGTCCCAGTAGTAGCTCGCGACCTTCTGGTATCCGGCGGGATCGCTCGCGTCGATGGCGGCGCACTGCTCGAGCACCGCGATGGCCTGATCGAACTTCGACAGCCGCGGCTTGTTGCTTCCCTCCACCCACGGTGCGCCGGTCTCGTCCCAGTTGGGCTTGTTGTAGAAGCCGGCCAGGGCGCCGCAGGCCTTGGCGTCCTTGGGGCTCTGCTCGGCCACCTTCTTGTAGATGGCCTCCGCCTCCGCGAACTTGTTGAACTTCTCGTACAGGTTGGCCAGCGCGTAGAGGTTCTTGGAGTCGTTGGGGTTGTCGGCCACGAGTTGCTGCGCATACTTCTGGGCTTCCTCGTAGTTCTTGTACGGGTCGTCGGCGTAGATCCCGATGAGCGCGGCCAGGGAGTTGCGCCGCACGTTCTTCTGGCTCTCGGTCCGGCCGGGATTGGTCTCCAGCGACTTCTTGAACGCCTCGATCGCGTCGTCGAGCTGCTTTCGGTTCTCCGGCGTGTCCTTGCCCGGCCGGAATTGCGCCTGGTGGGAGCTGCCGAGGTAGAACCAGGCTTCGCTGAAGTTGGGGTCGAGATCGACGGCGCGCTGATAGTCGTCGACCGCCTTCTTGAAGTTCTCTTCCTTGTAGTCCTTGTTGCCGTCCTTGAACGCGGCCTTGGACCTTACCTTGGAGCAGCCGACCCCCGTGCCGAGCACGGCAATCAGGGCAAGAGCCACGATGGGCCTGGAGGTCTTCATCAGCCTTCTCTCCGCAAGCAGTTGATCGTGAACGAGGTCTCGGCGTCCCGGAGACAAAAATCATAGTGCCGCCACTAGAGCGAGTCAACAACGGCGGAGGCGGCCGGCTCACGGTTGACGCTCCCGGGGGCCACTCCTAGACTGGTGGTTCGCCGCCATGATTCGCTTCGAAGACATCTACGAGAACGTCAAGCGGCACCATGCGGGCGCCGACCTCGAGGTGCTCCGCAAGGCGTACATCTTCTCCGCGGTCGAGCACAAGGGACAGACCCGCGCCAGCGGCGAGCCGTACCTCGTGCATCCGCTGGAGGTGGCGGCCATCCTGGCCGAGCTGCGCATGGACCCCGCCTGCGTGGCCGTCGGTCTGCTCCACGACGTCCTCGAGGACACCCTCACCGACGCGGACAAGATCAAGGAGCACTTCGGGCCCGACGTCCTCCATATCGTGGAGGGCGTGACCAAGATCAGCAAGATCCCCTTCTCCTCCTCCGAGGAGCGCCAGGCCGAGAACTTCCGCAAGCTCCTGCTGGCCATGGTCGACGACGTGCGCGTGATCATCGTCAAGCTGGCGGACCGGCTGCACAACATGCGCACGCTGCAGTACCTGCCGGAAGAGCGCCGCACGCGCATCGCGCGGGAGACGATGGACATCTATGCGCCCCTGGCCGGCCGGCTGGGGATGAGCAAGATCAAGAACGAGCTCGAGGACCTCTCCTTCCAGTACCTGGAGCCCGAGTCCTACCGCGAGCTCATGCAGCGCGTCGAGGAGCGGCGCACGCGTGCCATCGAGTTCATCGAGAAGATCAAGACCACGGTGGCGGAGAAGCTGCAGGGCGCGGGCCTGGAAGCCAGCCTGGAGGGGCGCATCAAGCGCCTCTACTCGATCCACCAGAAGCTGCGCAAGCAGCGCATCGACATCGACCAGGTCTACGACTTCGTGGCCTTGCGCATCGTCGTCCCGACCATTCCCGACTGCTACGCCGCCCTCGGCGTGCTGCACAACCTCTGGCGGCCGGTGCCCGGACGCATCAAGGACTTCATCGCCATGCCCCGTCCCAACGGTTACCGCTCGCTGCACACCTCCGTGATCAGCGACGAAGGGCATCCCTTCGAAGTGCAGATCCGCACGCGGGAGATGCACCGCGTGGCCGAGGAAGGCATCGCCGCCCACTGGAAGTACAAGGAGGGACGCAGCGGCCCCGACAAGGACGATCAGGCCTTCGCCTGGATGCGCCAGCTCCTGGAGTGGCAGCAGGAGGTCAAGGAC
>QHVP01000300.1 GCA_003222295.1 Acidobacteriota bacterium
GGACGAGTTCTACGCGCAGGCCTCCCCGGTCCAGTTCACGGCGGAGGAACGGCCAGTGGTGCGCCAGGCCGCCGCGGGTCTCCTGTGGTCGAAGCAGTTCTACCACTACGTCGTGAGGGAGTGGCTCGAGGGCGATCCGGCCCAGCCCCGGCCTCCCGCGGAGCGGCACCGGGGCCGCAACCACGACTGGCCCCATCTCTACAACCGCGACGTGATCTCGATGCCGGACAATTGGGAGTACCCGTGGTACGCGGCCTGGGACCTCGCCTTCCACATGGTCGCGTTCGCGCGCATCGACCCGCAATTCGCCAAGGACCAGCTCGTGCTGTTCCTCCGCGAGTGGTACATGCACCCCAACGGGCAGCTTCCCGCCTACGAGTTCGCGCTGGGCGACGCGAACCCGCCCGTGCACGCCTGGGCCTGCTGGCGCGTGTACAAGATGTCGGGGCCGCCCGGCCAGCGCGATCGCCTGTTCCTGGCCCGCTGCTTCCAGAAGCTGCTGCTCACCTTCACCTGGTGGGTGAACCGCAAGGACGAGGAGGGGCACAACCTGTTCGCGGGCGGGTTCCTCGGCCTCGACAACATCGGCGTGTTCGACCGCAGCAAGCCGCTGCCCACGGGCGGCCACCTCGAGCAGGCGGACGGCACGGCCTGGATGGCGTTCTACACCGCGACCATGCTGGCCATGGCGCTGGAGCTGGCCCGGGAGGACGTCTGCTACGAAGACATGGCCAGCAAGTTCTTCGAGCACTTCGTGGCCATCGCGGATGCCATGAACACGCTCGGGGGCACCGGCTTGTGGGACGAGCAGGACGGCTTCTACTACGACCGGCTGCACGCGGACGGGCTGGAGATGCCTTTGCGGGTGCGCTCGCTGGTGGGCCTGGTGCCGCTGTTCGCGGTCGAGATCCTCGAAGACGAGGTCATCCAGAGCCTGCCCGGCTTCAAGAAGCGACTCGACTGGTTCCTCGAGAACCGCAAGGACCTCGCCCGCCATATCTCCTGCATGCAGGCGCGCGACGACGACGGCGGCGGCGTGCACGGCCACCGCCTGCTCGCCATTCCCTCGCGTGAGCGCCTGGTGCGCGTGGTCCGCTACTTGCTCGACGAGTCGGAGTTCCTCGCCCCCGGCGGGATCCGATCGCTCTCGCGCTACCACCGCGAGAACCCCTACGTCCTGCGCGTGGGCGGCCAGGAGCACCGGGTCGAGTACGCGCCCGCGGAGTCCACGACCGGCCTCTTCGGCGGAAACTCCAACTGGCGCGGCCCGGTCTGGTTCCCGATGAACTGCCTCATCGTGGAGGCGCTCGAGCGCTACCACCACTTCTACGGCGACTCCCTGCGCGTCGAATGCCCGACGGGATCGGGCCGGCTCCTCACCCTGAAGGAGGTCGCGGAGGAGATCTCCTCGCGCCTCGCGCGCATCTTCCTGCCGGACGAGCAGGGCCAGAGGCCGGTCCACGGGCCGGACCGGCGGTTCGCCGACGACCCGCACTGGCGCGACCTCCTCCTCTTCTACGAGTACTTCTCGGGCGACTCCAGCCGCGGGGTCGGCGCCAGCCATCAGACCGGATGGACGGCCCTGGCCGCGCGGTTCATCGAGGATCGCGCGCGGGCACGTGCGCAGCGCCACCGGCGCACGTCCGATCACGACCAGGATCACGCCTTCGCGGGGCGGGCGCCGGCCGGAGAGGAGCCGCCATGACGAAGTGGTCGCCGGCCCTCCCTTACGCGGACGCGGAATGGCTCGAGCCCGACGGCCTCGGCGGCTTCGCTTCCGGCACCGTGGGCGGGGTGCGCACGCGGCGCTACCACGCGCTGCTCCTGGCCGCCCGCCGCCCGCCCGCCGAGCGGATGGCGCTGGTCGCCGGCCTCGACGCCTGGGTGGAGACGCCGCGGGGACGGTTCGACATCACGTCGCAACGCTACCGGCCGGGAGTGATCGCGCCGGCGGGCGGCCGCCGCCTGGAAGCCTTCTCGATGCGGCCCTGGCCGCGCTGGTCGCTGGTCCTCGACGACGGCACGCGCGTCGATCACGACCTGTTCGTGCCCAAGGGATCGGCGATGACCGTCCTCACCTGGCGCGTGGCCGGCGCCGCCGCCGGCACGCGGCTCACCCTGCGCCCGTTCCTGTCCGGCCGTGACTACCACGCCCTCCACCACGAGAACGGGGATTTCCGGTTCGAGGCCGAGCGCGCGGAGGGACGCGTGACCTGGCGCCCCTACGTGGACGTTCCCGGCGTGGTCGCCCTTTCGAACGGGACGTATCGTCACGAGCCGCATTGGTATCGCGGGTTCGTCTACGAGGAGGAGCGGCGGCGGGGGCTCGATTTCGAGGAGGACCTGGCCGCGCCCGGCATCCTGGCCTTCGACCTCGCGGCCGGGGAAGCGCAGCTCGTCCTCGCCGCCCACCTGCCGGAAGCCCGCCTGCCTCTGGAAGGACGCGCGGTGGCGCCGGTCGTCGCCGAGCTGCGGGCCACCGAGGGCCGGCGGCGGTCCACGTTCGCCTCGCCTCTTCATCGGGCGGCGGACGCCTACGTCGTGACGCGGGGAGAGGGACGGACGATCGTGGCCGGCTATCCCTGGTTCACGGATCGCGGCCGGGACACCTTCATCGCGATGCGCGGCATCTGCCTGGCCGCGCGCCGGCTCGACGATGCGCGGTCGATCCTGCTCGAATGGGCGGGCGCGCTCTCGGAGGGCATGCTGCCGGATCGCTTCGCCGATCCAGGCGACGCCCCCGAGTTTGGCGCCGTCGATGCCGCGCTGTGGTTCGTCATCGCCGTTCACGAGTACCTGGCCGCGGCGGCGGCGGGGGGACGGCCCGCGGCCACCGGCGACCGTCGCCGGCTGCAGTCCGCAGTGGAGGCGATCGTGGACGGGTACGCGGCGGGCACGCGCCACGGGATCCGGCTCGATGGCGACGGCCTGCTCGCGGCGGGCGTGCCCGGCATGCCGCTCACCTGGATGGACGCGCGTGTCGGCGGTCACGCCGTCAGCCCGCGCGTGGGCAAGCCGGTCGAGGTGGAGGCGCTCTGGCTCAACGCGCTCACCATCGCCTCCGCCTTTTCCGAGCGATGGCCCCGGACGCTCGCGGCCGGCGTGCGCGCATTCCGCGAGCGGTTCTGGAACCCGGCCACGCGGGCCCTCAACGACGTCGTCGATCCCGATCAC
>QHVP01000301.1 GCA_003222295.1 Acidobacteriota bacterium
CGATGTCGGGCAGGCGGTCGCGATGTCGGGCAGGCGGTCGGCGGCGGCGGCGAGCAGGAGCTTCGCCTTGTGCATCTCGAGGGCGGGCATCACGGAGATCTCGAGCTGCACGTCGGGATGCGCGCGCGCCCACTCCGCGAAGACCTCGCGGAAGACGCTCGCGATGGCCGGGCGCGCGGCGAGGTGCGAGTAGTCCTGCTGGGCCCACACGCGCAGGACGAGGGGCGCGCCGGGACGGCCCACGCGAACGGGCGTGACGAGGGCGTCGGAAGCGTCGGGCGCAGAGGCGGCGGCGGACGCACCCACCGAGAGGGCCAGGGCGGCGACGATCCCGGCGGGCGGTCTCATCGTCTCGATCCTCGCGCGCCGGGCACCTCCAGGTACACGGGGTTCGTCACCGCCACTGGAGATCCGTCCACGGCCTGGACGTGCACGCGAAGGTAGGCGTCCTTGACCACCGTGCGCTCGAACCGGATGGGCGCGGAACCGATCCGCGCGGAATCCACCGTCGCGCCGTCCTGGATGAGGTCGACGCGGCCGCCTGCGAGTGCGCGAGGCACCGTCACCCCGATCGTCACCGTCGCGCCGCGCGACACCCTGAGGCTGTCGCCGATCCGCCCCTCGGCGCTCCCGGAGCGGACGACGAGCTCCGGTGGAGGCGTCGCCCCGTCGGCCATGACCACCACGCGTCCGGCCCGGATCCCGTCGAGGACGGCCTTCTCCGAGAGCTCGGCCGCCCACACGCGCACGCTGGCCGCGCCGATGGGGTGGTCGGGCCGGTGCCAGTCGGAGGACCCGATGCCCACGATGCGCCTCTGGCGCTGGAGCAGCGAGTCCCACAACGCCATCGCGGCTGCGCGCTCCGCGGGTGCGAAGGCGGAAATCTCCATGGCGGCCACGCCCGCGGAGATGTTGTGCTCCCAGGAGCAGCCGAGGCAGTCGGCCCGCGGGTGATTGATCACGAACAGCGCGCCCCGCTCGTTGGCGGCGCGGACGAGGTCGCGGATCCGCTCGTCGCCCGCGATGAGGCGGAAGTCCACCTGGTCGCGCCAGCCGCCGATGCCGAAGACGCTGGCGTGCCCGCCCGGGGTGGTGATCTCCTCGCCTACGAGGCGCAGGAGTCCGGGCACGTCGACGGGGTCGAGCTGGTGGGTCGTGTTGTTGTGGTCCGTGATCACGACGAAGTCATGGCCGGCCTCGCGCGCGCGGCGGCACACCTCCTCCGTCGAGAACTCGCCGTCGCTGTGGCGCGTGTGCAGGTGGACGCCGCCGCTGAACCAGGCCGGGCCGGAACGCAAGGGGCCCGTCGGCCGCGGGGCCAGCGTGGGGACGGGAGCCGGATCGGCGAGGGCGGAAGTCTCGCTGGTGAGGGTGACGTCCACGCCCGCGGGCCCCACCTTGTACAGGCCGAGCAGGACGTGCCACTCGCCCGCGGGAAGCGGGCCCGGCCAGTAGCCGGGCGAGGCCGCGCTCGTCCCCACGACGATCTCGGCGGCCGCTCCTCCGCTCCATCCGCGGAAGGCGGGCGTGCCGAGATCGAGCGAGCCCGGCTCGAACAGGCCGAGGTCCACGACGTTCGCGCCTCCGGCCTTGTCGTACGCATAGGCGATGGTGAGACGCGTCGTCCCCGCGGGCACGGTCACGGGCACGTACTGGTAGCGCCCCACCTCGCGGTCCTGCGCGGTGTAGCGGAGCCGCTGCTCGCGGCGCGCTTCCGGCACGAGCGACGACGGCGCCGCCAGGATGTCCGCGAGCCCGGCGAGGAGAGCGAGCCCGAGGAGGGACAGGCGCATCGGTGGCCCGGACGCTATCGAACGCGCCCGCGCGGTGTCAAACCCCGGCGCTCCGTGCCTGGGAGTATGCTCACCGCGCTTCCGGAGGATCGCATGAGACTCGAAATCGCCGGGCGGGTCGTCCTCGGCGCGACGATGGTGGCGCTCGCCGTACCCGCCGCGTCGGAGGACACCGCGGTGCGCACGTTCTTCCGCCGCACCATCGGCCTCACGGAAGCGCAGATCGCGGAGGTGGACGCGGGGCGCGTGGTGACCCGCCAGCTTCCCGGCGCGGACAAGCCGGAGATGGCCGCCTTCGGCGCGGTGCGCGTCACCTCGAGCAAGGACACCTTCCTCCAGCGCCTCCGCGACGTCGCGCGCTTCCGTCAGGGACCGCCCAGCCTGCAGATCGGCCGCTTCCACACGCCACCGGTCCCGGCGGACCTCGACGGCCTCACTCTCGAGGACGGCGATTTCGACGCCGCGCGCCAGTGCAAGCCCGGCGACTGCAGATCGACTGGAAGGCGCCCGATGCCCGCGCCCGGGCCACCGCGCTCGTGAAGCAGATGATCGTCGAGTACCTCGCCGCCTACCAGCGCGGGGGGACGGCGGAGATGGCGACCGACATCGACAGTGCCGTTCCCCTGGACACGCCGGCGGAGTTCCGCAAGGTGCTCGCCGCGTCGCCCTACCTCGTGCAGTACGCGCCCGAGCTGCAGCGCTACCTCGAGGAGTACCCGAAAGGCGCGCCCGCGGGCGCGGAGGACTTCTTCTACTGGACCAAGGACAAGTTCGGGCCGAAGCCGAC
>QHVP01000303.1:0-4694 GCA_003222295.1 Acidobacteriota bacterium
TGACTACGTACTAGTACGTTATCACGGAAGGAGCCGTCGCGCATGTCCGACCTCGAGCCCACCCCGCGCACCACCCTGCGCCGCTTGCCCGCGCGCGGGCATTTCGACCGCGCCACCGTGAACGCGATCCTGGATGAGGCCCTCGTCTGCCACGTCGGATTCGTCAGCGACGGGCAGCCCTTCGTGATCCCCACCATCCACGCGCGCGTCGGCGACGAGGTCTTCGTGCACGGCTCCGCGGCCAGCCGCATGCTGAAGACCCTCCAGGGGGGCGTGCCCGTTTGCCTCACCGCCACCCTCCTGGACGGGCTCGTGCTGGCGCGCTCCGCCTTCCATCACTCCATGAATTACCGCTCGGTGGTCGTGCTCGGCGACGCGCAGGCGGTCACGGACGACCGGGGGAAGTGGGACGCCCTCCAGGCGATCGTCGAGCACGTCGCGGCCGGACGGTGGCGCGAGGTACGCGAGCCGAGCGCCAAGGAGCTCGCGGCCACGCTCGTCCTGCGCCTGCCCATCGAGGAAGCTTCGGCCAAGGTCCGCAGCGGACCGCCTCTCGACGACGAAGAGGACTACGCACTGGAGTGCTGGGCGGGAGTCCTGCCTCTGCGGCTGACGCCCGGGACGCCGGTCCCCGATCCGCGGATGCCCGCGGGCCGGGCGTTGCCGGCATCGGTAACGATGTACGCGCGGCCGCAAACGGAACTCGATCGACGCGGTTGACAGACGAGAGGTTGGGGCCAGGTCGGCGTGTCCCTCCCAGAGACGCCTCCTAATCGCTAGACTTGGTTTCGCGATGCAGGAGGCCGAGTCGGGCGCCGTCCTGTTCACCGGGTTCCCCGGCTTCATCGGCATGCGTCTGCTGCCGCGGCTCATGGAGCTGTCCCCGCAAGCCCGCTTCCGCTGCCTCGTCCAGTCGCGCTTCCTGGACGCGGCCCATCAGGGGCTTGCGCAGATCGAAGCGGCGCATCCCGAGGCGCGCGGCCGAGTCGACGTCGTGATCGGCGACATCACGGAGACGGGTCTCGGTCTCGCCGCCGCGGACGCCCAGGCCCTGAAGGGCAGCCTGACCGCGGCTCATCACCTGGCCGCCGTCTACGACCTCGCCGTGCCCCGGGACCTGGGCCTCCGCGTCAACCTGCACGGCACGCGCAACGTCGTCCGTTTCCTGGCCGAATGCCCGCGACTGGAGCGCCTCCACTACGTCTCGACCTGCTACGTCTCCGGCACCGCCATCGGCGTGTTCCACGAGAACGACCTCGACGTGGGGCAGTCCTTCAAGAACCACTACGAAGAGACGAAGTTCCTGGCCGAGATGGAGGTGGCGCGCTCGGGGCTGCCCGTGACCACCTACCGGCCGTCGATCGTGGTGGGGGACTCGCGCACGGGCGAGACGGGGAAGTTCGACGGTCCGTACTTCACGCTGACCGCGATGGAGAAGACCCCCTCGCCCGGGATCTTCTTCCGGATCGGGTCGGGCCTCAGCCCCGCGAACGTCGTGCCCGTCGATTTCGTCACGGAGGCGCTCGCGCGGCTCTCCGTCTCGCCCGCTTCGCGGGGGCGGACGTACCACCTCGCCGACCCCAGTCCGCTCTCGGTGTTCGAGGTGGGCGAGCTCTTCGCGCGCCAGCTGCACAAGCGCTTCCTCTACCTGCCCGTGCCGAAGCGCGTGGCCAAGGCGATGTTCGCGCCGCGGCTCGTCCAGCGGTACTTCGGGATGCCGGTCGAGACCCTCGACTACTTCGACAACCCCTGCCGCTACGACACCGCGGTGGCCACCAGCGATCTGGGGGCCCTGGGGCTGGTCTGCCCGCCCCTGCCCTCCTACGTCGAGCGCCTGGTCGAGTTCTATCGTGCCCATCGCGGCGGCGTGCGCCGGTCCGCGATGGTCTAGGCCTCAGGCCGGGGTGGGATTTCTTCGGCCGCCCGGGCCGTCGCCGCCGTCGCCTGCCAGACCTCGAGTGCGCGCTGCAGGCCCGTGATGAAGGCGGACGCGCTGGAGAGCTTGCGAAAGACGCGGTGCTCGCGCACGCGCTCCGCGCGGACGGCGAGCTCCGAGTCCACGCGCATCGCGGCGCGCGTGGCCGCGTTCTCCAGCTTTACCGCGGCCTCGTCCATGTAGCGCTCGGCCTTCCGCGACGCGCCCGCCACCATGCCGTCGACGCGATACGCCTGGGCCAGGCTCTTCTCCGCGATCTCGGCCGCCTTCTCCGTCAGCCTGGCCGCACTGCGGATCTGCGGGACCACGCCGGTCTCGAACGCCTCCTCGAACTGCTCGAGCTTCTGGTTGCCGACGCGGACCCCGAAGGCGATCGCGGCCACGAAGCCCGCCTGCAGCAGGGCGGCCAGCGCGATGACGGCCAGGAAGACGACGACGAGAGGGCTGTCCATGCGGTCAGGCGGGGGCCACGAACCCGGCGCCGCCGCTCGTGGAGGGCAGGCCTGGCTCGGGAACGCGCTCGACCTCTCCGAGCTCCTGACCATTGCCAGGGGCCGGGTGCACGGCCCCCGTCACCGCGCGACCGGCCGCGTCGAGGGCGGCTTTGCCACGGCGGGCGAGGTCCCGGCTGCGCTCCGCGCCGTCACGGACGCCTTCACTGATGAGGCGTCTCGTGTCGCGGCCCGTGGTGGGAACGAACAGGACGGCGAGGGCCGCGCCGGCGACACCGCCGAGGAGGAACGAAATGAGTGCGGTGGAAGCGGAATCGTCTTTCTCGAACATGAGGGTCCTCCCTGAGCGTAGGGTGGATGCGTGCCGGCCGGGGTGGCCGAGTGGATGAGGTACCAGTCTCAATTTATCGACCGCATGGCCCCAAGTCAACGAAAAGTCGAGCTTCCGGTCCCGGCGGCATGGCCGTTGCACCATCCCCCAGGGGGACCGGAGCCGTCCCTCTGGAGGTGACCATGCCCGAGCAGGCGACCAAGAGCATCATCGTCGGGGCCGGAGTCGGAGAGGTCTTCGAGGCGTGGTCGAACTTCGAAAACTTCCCGCACTTCATGAAGAACATCAAATCGGTCGAGAAGCGGCCGGATGGCTCGACGCACTGGGTCATGGAGGGCCCGCTGGGAAAGAGCGTCGAATGGGACGCCGAAACGACGATGTTCGAGCCCGACAAGCGCATCGCATGGCACAGCCGCGAAAGCAGCACGATCAAGACGAGCGGCCAGGTCACGTTCGTCCAGCTGGGCAATGGCCAGACGCAGGTCAACCTCACGATCCAGTGGGTCGTCCCCGCCCGCAAGGGCGGCGAGACGCTCGCGGGGCTCCTCGGCGATCCGGAGAAACGCGTCGAAGAGGACCTGTACCGCTTCAAGACCTACGTCGAGGGCCGCAAGGCCCTGGCCTGAACGCCTTCCTGTAAGTCCTGCCGGCAGGGTTACAACGAGGGAGCGTTCCCGCGGCGGTCCTAGTCGGCGGCGCCGCGCCCCGGGCCGCCGCTGCCGGCCGTGTTGTCTGCGAGCAGGCCGGTGATCTTCTTGACGTACCCGCGCGTCTCCTTGAAGGGCGGGATGCCCCGATAGCGGGCGACGTTCCGCGGTCCGGCGTTGAAGCTCGCCAAGGCGAGGCTCACGTCGCCGTCGTGGCGATCGAGCAGCTTGCTCAGGTATTTGGTGCCGCCAAGGACGTTCTCGCGCGGATCGAACGGATTCGAGATGCCGAGCTCCTTCGCCAGCCGCGGCATGAGCTGCATGAGGCCCTTGGCCCCGGCCCGCGACCTGGCGAGGGGATTGAAGTTCGACTCCGTGCGGATGACGGCGCGCACGAGGGCCGCGTCCACTCCGTACTTGAGCGCCGCCTCGCGAATGATCTTCTCGAACGGTCCCGTCACCTCCTCGATCGGCGTCGCCGGCCCGGTGGCCGCCTCGGGCTGTGCGGTCAGCGGCGTCCGTCCCGCTTGCTCGGAGGCCACGATATCGGTGGATCGATCGGAACCGCCCCGTGCGTGCATGGCTCCGGCGAGTCCAAGACCGGTCAGGAGAAGCCCGCCGACGGCGCCACGCCTTCGGTCCCGGCGGCGCCGGTCCTCCTTGCCCACACGCCCATGGGCGCGGCGATCCTGCCGACGTCGGTCGCCGTTGCGGGGCGCCAGCCCGGGCGCAGGAAGCTCCATCGACGGCCGCCTTTCGGACCGGGCCCAGCCTTCCCGATCGGACCCGCCGGGGCGAGCAGCAGCCAGGCGAAAGGAGCCTTGGAATCGGTGACTTAGCGGAGCGCGCGCAGGAATTCGCGCAGCCGCTCGCGCTGAGCGTCAGGGACGTACTCCATGTTCATCCGGCGCTCGTTGACTTCCCAGTACTTCTCGCGCCGCACGGCCAGGAGCTCGGCCCCCAGACGTTCGACCTTCTCCGCGTCGAGCTGGCGCAGGCGCTCGCGGACCTGCGCCGCCGCCGCGGCGCGGTCCGTCATCACGAAGTAGCTCCCCAGGATGGCCTGCGCTTTGGCCACCCCCAGCGCTCCCGCGCCGTCATACCGGAGGAAGGACTCGAGCAGCCGCTGCGCGATGGGGGACTGGGAGTGCCAGGCCTGCCGTACCAGCGCGCCCAGGTCGTGGGCGGCGGCGTCCACCACGAACGCGAGCTGCATGTCGCGCGCGATCTGCCCGTAGTACGCGAAGTAGTAGGCGATCTCGAGGACCAGCTCGGGGTCGTCCGCGAGCAGCTCCTCGGCCAGGATGCGGTACTGGTCGAAGAGGATG
>QHVP01000303.1:4716-5854 GCA_003222295.1 Acidobacteriota bacterium
AGCTCCCGCAGGCGCGGATCGGAGCGGACGGTCGCGGCCAGGGCGAAGCGCCGCAGCGCCTTCACCACCGCGCTGGTCACGTCGTGCATGCGCGTCACGGCCGAGCCCAGCGTCTGGCGGAGCTGCGAGAGCAGCTTCATCTCCACCCAGCTCCGGCTGGCGTTCGCTTCGTCCACCGCCGCGGAGGAGAAGCTGAGGAACAGCTCCTTCTCGGCCTCGAACCAGGCGGCGGGGAGGCGCGGCTTGACGCCCTGATAGCGCCCGGCCAGGGTCTCGAGCATGTGGACGGACTCGATGGCGGTGTTGCGATCGAGGCGGTCCACCGAGCGCACGGCGATGTTGGCGATGTGCTCGAAGCTCTCCGACACGTGACGGCGGTGCTCCGCGAGGTCGTTCGGGCTCCGCGCGGCCAGGGCGAGGTGGTGCGTGCACTCGCCGGCCAGGCGCTCGAGGAGGGTGTTGGGATGGAGGAAACGGAACAGGTAGTAGAGGTAGGGGAAGAGGAGGATGAAGGCCAGCGAGAGCAGCGCGAAATGGACGTTGAGGGCGAGCATGGGGACGAAGTCGTCCTTGGTGGCGTACTGGACCAGGATCGTGTTGAGCGCCACCGTCGCCGCCAAGAGGAGCATCCCCGAGTTCACGCGGTCCTTCAGGAAGAACTCGAGGAACTTCAGCGAGTACATGTTCGCGGTGAGGGGGACGGCGATGGAGACGGTCGTGAATACCACCGCCACCAGCTGGTTGCCGGCGCGGCTGAAAGCGTTGATGAGGTTCCGCGCCTCGCTTGCATCGAAGGCCGCCAGCCGCGAGAGGGGGACGCCCGTCCGCAGGGCATCGGCCAGGACGGCGGCGGCGGTGACGCCCAGGATCGCGGCCATCACCAGGACCCCACGCGCGAGCGTGGGGGCATTGCCCTTCATCTTTGCCCCCGTGTCTGGAAGGGCGTCACCGTAGCGGAGCCGGCCCCTGCGTGCAAGCGGGCGGCTCAGCGGAACCGTTCGAGCGAGAAGGGCGTCAGGTCGAAACGCGAAGCGCCCCTGGTCACGAGGTCGGCCACGATCTCCCCGATCACGGGCGAGAACTTGAAGCCGTGGCCGGAGCACGGGCTCACGATGAGGACCTGCTCGTGCTCGGGATG
>QHVP01000302.1 GCA_003222295.1 Acidobacteriota bacterium
TTGCGGCCGGCCTTGATCGCGGGGGGCGAGGGATCGAAGAAGGCGACGCGCGCGAGCTCGCTCTCGCCGGAGAGGCTCACGACCGAGATGCTGGCCCCGAACTTGTTCAGCACGTAGATGCGGTCGCGCGCCTCGTCGAGGACGATGCCGGTCGGGCCCTCGCCCACGGGCACCGTCGAGGTGAGGCCGGCGCGCTCGCCGGCGGCATCGAGGACGACGACGTTCCCCGAGCCCATGCCCGTCACGTAGGCGCGCGTTCCCGCCGCGTTCCAGGCGATGCCGCGCGGGTCGCCGATCGACTTGTCGCGCTCGCTCTGGGGGAGTTGCTGGGCGGTGTAGGGCAAAAGGTGCGGGTTCAGATCTTTGACGGTCTTGGTCAGAGTGACCGGGTCCACCAGCGCCACCTCGACGTGAACGAACCGGCCCTTGACGTTGGGCTCGAACCGGACCTCGTTGGTGCCATCCAGACCGACCACCGCGATCTGGCCGCTGACGGGATTCACGCCCATGCCGGCGCAGATGTTCATCAGGCTGGGAGATCGCGGTCGGGGAGGTCCCATCCCGGCCGCCGCCCCGAGCGCGCCGCATTGGCGCCGGTGACGAAGTCCGTCCAGTCGCCGACGTTGTCGTCGCGCCATCTTCCGTCGGGGCCGCGCTTCACGATGAGGGCGACCGGCGGCGGCGTGGGCAGGGCGGGATTGATCGGGGGATTGAAGTCGGTCCCGGCGTTCGGAGGCGGGTTCTTCCCGCCGTAGGGCCCGGTCGCGTCGCTGACCACGTTGGGCGGGAACCCGCCCGACATGGTGGACCCGCCGCCGAGGGTGGTGGAGGCGTTCCCCGACTCGAAGATGGCGGCGTACACGCGGTCGCCGCTCGGGCTCACGGCCAGGGCACGCGGCTCCACCGCGTCGATCGCGATCGCCGCCGGCGGCGCCGCGAGGTCCGCGGGATCGAAGACGAGGACCTGGCTCACCTGCCCGCAGGAGACGAAGGCGCGCTGCGGGCTGCCCGCGAAGACCACGTCGGCCGGCTCGTCACCGGTCGCGAGCGTCGCCACCACGCGCAAGGTGGCGAGGTCGACGATGCTCACGCTGTCCGAGACCTGGTTCACCACCCACGCCTCTCCGTCGCTGCGCGCGCGCACGGATACGGGGTCGAGACCGACGGGGATGGCGGCGAGGAGGACGGGCGCCGGTGCCGTGAGGTCGTAGACGAGCAGGCGGGCATCCGCGGTGTTGACGGCGAGCAGCCGCATGCCGTCCGGGGTCATGTCGAGCGGGTGGACGTGCGGGCTCTCCCAGTTGACGAAGGAGGGCGGCGCCTGCGGCCGAGCCTGACGAGCAAAGACGACGGCGATGGCCGCCGCCACCGCGAGCGAAGCGAGAACGCGCCGCATGGTCACCCCCCGTCATCCGAGCCGGGAGATCGAGCGCATCGGCGTCAGCTCCCGCTCGCCCGATCCCGGCGATGAGCCCTCGCGCCTCATGGTGGAGGACCCGCCGCCAGGCACGGCACGTTCCTGGTTGTTTTGCGCGCACACTACGTCCACGCCGGTGCGATCGTCAAGCCCTGCGCGTCGTTCGTCTTGATCTTCATAATGCTCGGTCGCCGTCCGCGTTCGGACCAGCGCTGACGTGCGCCCGGCGGAGACTCCCGTTCGCGCCAAGACTGCCGTCCCACCGCGGCGCGATCCCAGAGACGCGATGCGACGATGCGGCCGAGGAAACGAGATCACCACAAAGGGATGACGTGCGCCCTGGCGACCGGCTGTTCTTACTCAAGCAACGGGCAAAGCCCCGCGGGATCGTGGCGTCTGGTTGGGCCAGATCGGAACCCTTGGGGCGGGGCTGATCCGGGAGCTGGCGGCCAGGCTGAGATGGGGAACCGACTGGGTCAGGAGCGGTCGCCCTCCTCCTTGAGCGCTTCCAGCTCAGCGATGGCTTCCAGATCCTTCGGACGGCCGGCGGCGCGCTTGACGGCGATGAGCCGTTCGAGACCGAGAAAGCGGCAGGTGACGCCGTAGGCCTCCGCCTCCACCGAATCGGAGAGGAGCTCCTCGTAGCCGCCTCCCCCGGTCAGCTCCCCGAGGAGGTCGAGGTCGCCCAGGCTCGTGCTGAGGGTGAAGTTGAGACCCCGGCGCAAGGTCGCGGCATCGAAACGGAAGGGGAGGCCTGGGGGCGCGCCGCGCAGGTAGGGCGAGAGCGGGCCGACGGTGGCCACCAGGCGTTCCAAGTTCGATGAGGAGCGAGCGTAGACGACATCGAGGTCGTAGGTGGCGCGTGCGAGTCCGTGCGCGGCACCGGCAACGCCTCCCACCACGATGAAGTCGACGCCTCCTGCCCGAAGCGCGCGGAGGAGGCCCCCGAAGTCAGCGGCGACCCGGGCGGGCGGCACCCTGCACCTCGCGGAGGGAGCGCATGAAGGCGGCGAGCTTCTCCAGGCGCTCGCCTGGGGTGAGCTTCAGGTTCTGGCGAAGCAGCGTGCGATCGACGTGCTTCTTGTAGGCCTCGATGACAGGGTCCGGTTCCAATTCGGGGGCCCCGGGTCTCGAAGGCGCCTGGCTCATGACCAAGAATCTAGCACCTCCGGAGCTTCAGAACGTAAAGCCGAGGCCGACGCGTGACGTCACCTGTCCGGTGCTACACCCATCTCACCGCGGTCAGCGCGCGGGACGCCGGGCGAGCGCGCGCAGGCCGACGTCGCGGAGAGGAAACAGCGCCAGGTAGAAGAGGACGTACCCGGCGAGGCCGAAGACGAAGCCGCTCCGGTACGGTGGAGCGAGCCGCCACACGGCTACGGCCGTGATCCCGCCCCAGCCCACGAGGCCTCGCACCATCCGCGGCCATGTGCGGCGCACGGCGTACCAGAGGTCGAGCA
Source organism: Acidobacteriota bacterium (assembly GCA_003222295.1). GTDB lineage: Bacteria > Acidobacteriota > Vicinamibacteria > Fen-336 > Fen-336 > AA29. Next base: position 2,878 of record QHVP01000302.1, read on the forward strand.
CGGCATAGAGCGCGGCCAGCCCGCGGATCGACAGGTACACGCCGAAGAGGACCGCCGCCAGCACGCCCGTGGCCCTCACGCCACCTCCTCCGCGGCCGAGAGCAGCCGCACGATGCCCCGGTCGCCGTCCACGGCGACGCGCTCGCCGTTGCGGATGAGGCGGGTGGCTCCGGTCACGTCCACCACGCACGGCATGCCGAACTCGCGCGCCACCGTGCCCGCGTGCGAGAGATAGCTTCCCACCTCGACCACGGCCGCGCCCGCGGTGAGGAACAACGGCGTCCACGCGGGATCGGTGTAGGGGGCCACCAGCACCTCGCCCGGTCGCAGCTCGACGTCGGTGGAGGGATCGAGGATCACGCGCGCCATGCCTTCGTAGCGGCCAGGTGACGCGGCCTGGCCCTGGAGGACGGTGCCCTCTCCTTCCGGCGCGGACGCGGCTTCGGGGTACGTCAGCCCGATCGTCTTTGGCGGTCCCATCTTCGAGAGCCGCACGTGGTCGATGTGGCGCTCGCGGATGCGGTCCTCCACGTCCGCCCACCCGAGCCGTCCGGCGGCGAGAAGCTCGACCTCGTCGCCGTACAGGAAGAAGATGTCGTCGGCGCACTTGAGCCGGCCCTCTCGCAGCAGGTCGGCCTCGAGGCGGAGCGCCTTCCGGCGCAGCATGGCGAAGGCCATGATGTGGAAGAACCGCGAGTTCTCGCGGAGCTTCAGGAAGTAGCGGACCCGCGCCGCCGCGTGCGCGATCAGGCGCCGGCGCCATCCCAGCGCGCCTTCCAGGAAGAGGGGCGCCAGCGCCGCCCGGAGCTCCTCGAAGGCCTGCTCGCGCGCCGCGCTCGCCCGGGCCTCCGGCCGCTCGGGGCCGCCTTCGAGGAGCAGGTAGTTCCGAATCATCCCGAGCACGGGCGCCGGGTCCTCTTCCCAGCGCGGCGACCGCAGCTCGAACTCCTTCAGCGCGCGATGGCCGTTGACGGCGAGGAACGCGTACAGGCCGTCGAGGAAGGGCCGGGCCTCGGGCTCGTGCAGCAGCTCGCCCAGCGCCCGCTCCGGCCGCGCGGCCAGCAGCACCTCGCGCACGCGTGGCCGGCCCCTCGCGTCCTGCGCCAGCCTCCACAGCCCGCGGCCCATCTCCGCGGAGAGGACGCCTTCCGAGCCCGCGGTGAGCAGGGCCTCGGCATCGGCGCGCAGGGCCGGCGCCCAGCGGCGGACGAGCGCGCGCAGGACGGCCATCCAGGGCAGGAAGCGCATCGAGCATGCGTTGACGAGCAGGATCAGGTGGGAGATGGGATCGGTCACGCGCGGGTACAGGAACAGGCGCCCGAGCGCGTCGCGCAGCCCCAGGGACGGGTCCTCCTCCACCTTCCGGCACAGCGCACGGAAGCCGTCGAGCGCGTCGTCGGGAAGCGATCGCGAGCGCGCGAGCGTCACCGCCATCACCAGCCAGCCGAGCAGTCCAACCAGACAGGCCACCGGCAGGCGGGCCGGCGCCAGGCGCAGCGGACGCGCCGCGCCGCTCGAGAAGGCATAGAGCAGCTTCGCCGTCTCCTCGGCCGACAGGTCGAACGGGAGGAGGCGGCGGACGAAGTCCACATCCGTGTAGAGCCACCCCCGAATGGAGCGAAAGCCGGGAGGGCGCATGGAGAGGAACGCGTCCTCGGTGAGCGGCGTCAGGGGATCCGTGAAGTTCTCCACCACCGGCTTGAACAGCACCCAGCGTCCGGCGACCCCGCGGCCGATGTCCTCCCGGCCCGTGACCGTGACCGGC